>JBDTQP010000099.1:0-10696 GCA_039932125.1 Gemmatimonadota bacterium | reverse complement strand
TCTTCATTCCCGGCGGCATCACCGGGCTCGTGCTGTCCGGCTGCACCAGCGGCCGCGATGTCACAGAATCGGCGCCCTCCCTGATGTCCATCCCGGGCATGTTTCCCATGCCACCCATAATGGTGCCGAGGTTCGATTCGGCATCAACCAGGAAAGTCGCGGATGTCACGACGGAATCGCCGGCGACCAGGCCGCTCAGCACCTCTACCCGTTCATCGGTCGTGCGGCCTAGTGTCACTTGTCGAGGCTCGAATGAACCGTCAGCCCGCTTGAAAAAGGCAAGCGCACGCTCACCCGTGACCAGGACCGCCGATCGGGGAATGCTGAGTCCTGGCGCGCCCGACGTGGTGAATCGAAGGGTCGCGTACATCCCCGGCTTCAATTCGAGCCTGCCGTTGCTCAGGACGACTCGGACTGTCGCCGTGCGAGTATCAGGGTTGAGCATCGGTGAGATGTAGGTGATGGTGCCGGTGTGGGTGATTCCGGGCAGGGCCTGCAGCTCGGCAGTGACTGGTTGCCCAATCCGTATCGCGGGGAGGTCGCGCTCGAACACCTCGCCTTCGACCCAGACCGTGGAGAGGTCCGCGACCCGGTAGACTGGGTCACCGGCCATGATCCGCTGGCCCAGGAGCACTGGTTTCTCGATCACGACTCCGGAGACCTGCGAGCGCAAGATCACCGATCGGCTCACCGTGCCGCTGCGCAGCAGCCGCTCGACCTCGGCTTCCGGCACATCCCAGTACTCCAGGCGGCGGCGGGCCGACGCGGTCAATGCGGCGGCGCCAGTCACGGCATCCGGAGTTCCGTCCGCCACATTGTTCTCCAGCTGGCGGGCGAGAAGCAGATCCTGTTCAGCCGTCATGATCATCGGCGAGTAGAGGCTGAACAGGGGATCCCCGCGCCGCACCGGCTGCCCGATCGCATTGACATACAACTGCTCGACCCAGCCATCCACCTTGGTGGCGATGGACGCCACCCTGGTCTCGTCGTAGGTGACCTGGGCGACGGTGCGGACGTCGCGCTCGAGCGGGCCGAGGGTGGCGACGGCGAAGGTGACGCCGATGCGACGAGCGTCAGCCGCGCTCAACATCACCACCCGGGCGGAATCGGCTTCCGGGCTTGCGCCATGCTGATGGCCCGCGGGTAGTATTTGGTCCGCTGGCTTCCGGGTGAACAGGATGACGGCGCCGGCGGCGCCGGCGAGTCCCAAACCAAAGAGCCCCAGCGTGATGAATCGTGAACGGCGGGTAGCCGGCCGGGCCCCGAAGGGAGAGTCGATCGGTGTCATCGTGGTCCTCCGGGCGAGGTCCCCGATGGGACCGCATCAGGGTTCATGAGTTGAGTGCCGGTGACCATCTCCAGCTCCGCGATCGCCTGGCCCAGCTCGGCCTCCATGCGGAAAAGCTCCTGCCGGTAACGATTCACGTTCATGGCGGCATCGAGCAGGGTCATGAAGTTCACCGATCCCACCCGGTATGCCGACTGGGACGAGGTCACCGTCGCTTCGGACTGCGGAATCACGGTATTGCGGTACAGCTGGATCAGCGAATGCGCCCGGTCGACACTGGCCACGAGTTCGGCCACTCGGCCGCGGGTATCCGCCTCCATCGCCCCGAGGTCCGCTTCGGTCATTTCGCGCATGGCTCGAGTCTCGTCCCGCATGGCGAGCTGCCGGCTCCCAGCCCAGATCGGCAGGTTGATTCCCACCATCAGGCTCAGCATGTGGTTGGTGCCGCCCGCCATGGGCTGCCAACCGTACTGAACCCCGGCCTCGAGGTCAGGCCAGATTTCCCGGCGGGCAAGGCGCTCGGCGGACAGTGCAGCGCGAACGTCGCTGGCCCCCGCAAGGAGCATGGGCCGATTGGCCAGCGCGAGGGTGACAAGGGAGTCGAGCGGGGAGAGCGACTCGGGGAATCCCGGTAGGACCGGACTGGGCACCGCGGTTCCCAGGGGCCGGTTGAGGACGGCGTTGAGGCGGGCGGCAGCGGACAGGCGCATCGCCTGCATGACCACGAGATCTTCAGTCATCCGCGCGAGCTCGACCTGTGCCCGCAGCACGTCGGCCTGCTGTCCCTCGCCGACCGAGTACATGGTCTGCGTCGTGGAAACGATGTCGCGGAGAATGTCCTGGGTCTCCCGTGTCACCACGATCGCCCGATCAACCTGGTAGAGCTCGTAGAACGCCATGGCGGCCCGGCTCCGTTCCGCCCATCGGACATCTGCTGCCCGCGCGGCGGCAGCATCCGCCCGGGCCCGGGCAACCTGGCCCGATAGTCCCAGCTTCCCGGCAGTTGGGATCATCTGGGTCACCTGGATCTGTGTCATGCCCAGCACGGGATCGAGACCAAAGCCAGGCAAGGCGCGATTCATGAGGCCGAACTGGATACGGGGATCCGGAAGCCGCCGCACCGGAGCGACCCGAGCCGCCTGTGCTCTTGCCGAAGCCGCCGCGGCCGCGATTCTCGGCGTACCCCGATCCAGGGTGCGGTAGACTGCGCCGAGGGTGAGCGAGTCCGACACCTGGGCCGAGAGGCCAACCGGCAATGCCAGGATTGCGACCCCCGCCGTAAATAGAAGGAGTAGTCTCGCGGCTGCCATCCCGCCCGCCAAACGCTGAGTGTGGTTCACTGTGTGGTCCCGGTCCCATCGTCGCCGGCTACCTCGCCGGGCTGACGATGCATGAATTCTCGAGTCGGCCGTGTCTCTTCCTGGATGCCGACGAAGTGTGAATTCAGGATCAGACGCGAGGAGGGGGATTGCCTGGCGCGGTGGAATAGCTGGAGGGTGTCAGAGAATCAGGCACGGGTAGCTTGGAGGTCGTAACGCCTTCCCCGGGCTGGTGAGCCGGGTCGTCGATCTGGGCGGCGAATAGACAGGGGAGAACCGATCCGCAGACCTGTTCCTGGTGGCTGGACCGAGGAATCGAATGAGCGTCCTGGTTTGCCTCCATCCCCTGTGGGTGAGTCATCACCATGGAAGCTGCGGCTTCTCGATGCCTTGTCGAAACGCCACATGCCGAGCTGGTGCCGGGGAGAATACCTAATCCGGAGAGCAGCATCATCATTGCTTTTACGGCACGGGGGATCTGACGCAAGGCTCCTCGATAGTTGTGCGTGCTGACAATACTATGAGGACAGGGAGGAAGGACGAGGGAAGGAAAGATGAAGGAACTTTCATACATCAATTTTCGACTCGTTGTTTGAGCGCGCAGCCTGTTCACCAGCTGAAAAGCGGCAGATCTCTTGAATGAGACCTGCCGCTCCAGAGATTGGCAATATTGACCTGCTCAGCTGCCTCCCTTTTTGGCGAGATCACTGATGTACTTCGAAACCGCCTCTATCTCATCTTCACTCAGCTTGGCAGAGAAGGATTTCATGTCACGGTCGATTCCATGGCGCAGAATCTTCACGATGGAGTCTACTGAGAGCGCGCTCACGAAGCCGTCCTCCCCGAGCTTCTTGATTTTCCGGTACTGTCGCACTGCCCGCTCGGGAGGAACGCCGTTGACGCCATGACAAGACTTGCATTCCTCTCTATATACTGCCTGGCCATCGGCATCCTGGGCGGCCAGGCGAGCCGTGGGTAACAAGGCCGTGAAAGCGATCCCTATCACTACCGTTAATACCCTCATATGTCTCCTCCTCTTTAGCGCACATCCAACAACGACGGACGGAACGGCCCCGGTCAAAAGTTCAGCATCAACTCAGTGGTAATGTTGCTGGTCTTGGGCAGACCTCCCTGGGGCATGTCACGACGAAACTCGATGGCCCAGCGAAAATATTGCGGCAGATTGATCGGCAGCACCGCCCCGACCACCATGCGCCTCATCTTGTCGTCCGATACTTCAGTATTCGGGTCGTTGGACTCAAAGCGACCGAATACAGTCAATGACGGCTCCGAGTCTCGTACGAAGGTGTATTGCCCCGAGAGCCAGAATCCTAACCCCTTATCATCCGAAGTAGTAAACGGCGAGCCTCCGCCGACCGGAAGGTCCTTATCCTGGGCATAGATAACCGCCCCCAGTAGCTCAACATTGTGGAAGATCTTGTTCGCGGTAACCCCAAGCCGCCAAAAGTGGGTGTTCAACCCCGTCGCTGACGGGTCCAGCCCGACAATCGTGCCGTAGTAGGCGACGCCCTGCACTCCGGACCCAGCATGGTCGATCAGGATTTGATCGGTAACCAGGAAGTCCTTCCGGGTATCCGCATCGGACAGGCTGCCCATTCCGGAGGCATCCACTCCATTCAGAATCTGAGCGGAAAGGCGGTTCGGACCGGTGACGAGGAAGCCCTCCAGGCCCAACTGGTGCTCACCCAGAGTGAAGGGCACTCCGCCGCTGATGGGCTCTTCGATCGGCAGGGGCGTACTGATTCCGATCGCGCGATCAAAACCGGCCAGTCCCCATTCGGCGAGGTAGTGCATCTGGCCCACCCGGAACCCAGCGTACCGCTCCTCCTTCCCCCACAGCATCGAGGCTTGCGCGATACGCTCGATTTCGCCTTCGCTTCCATGCTCGAGTTCGAAGAAGCCGGAGAAGTTACGGCCAAACGGTCCGGCGTAAAAAATGGTCACGCCCGGCAAGGCGAATTGACTGCTTGTGGTCGGGGCGCCAGAAGTTTTTTCCCATTCATACTGCACTTTCCCCCCGGCGGCGAGATAGTTCTGGATCTTGGCTACTTCCACGTTCTCGCCAATCTCCTCCGGCATTCGATACCCCGCCCACTTGAATCGTTGACCCGCTTCGTTCAGCCGCGGGACCGCCGGGCGATGGCAGGCCGAGCAGTTGACATTGTACTTCCGAGCCCAAGCCGGGATCAGCGTATGGGCACGGGCTAAGCTGCCGCCGCTATGGTCGGCAATATAGCGACGGGCCAGCGGCACGAGATCGCCCGAGGCGGATGGTGTGGACGGGTGCGTGAGCATCCCCGCAACCACGGCGAATGAGAGCAGGAACATGTCACCTCCCTAAGTGAGAAATCATGCGAATATCCAATGTGCTGACAGGAATCATCATGGCGGCGAGGGCGGTTCGGGAAAGGTGTCGTGAAATTCCGGTTGAACGACTAGACCTGGTTTCCCTCGGAGCGAGGACAGGTACTGGGCCAGCTCCTCGATCTCCTCGTGCGAAAGCGTGGGAGGTCCGAACGCCGGCATTTCTGTGGTATCCCCCCGGAACCGGGTCGGTAGTTCGACATAGCTGTGCAACCACGCAGAGGAATGATGCAACCCGATTTCAGTAAGCTCGGGACCCTTGTCTCCGCCTTCACCAGCGACCGTGTGGCAATCATCGCACTTCTGTGAGTGGTATAGTGCTCGACCGGCTCGTTCCATTGAGGTCAGAGGGCGACCCACCTCGGGCGGGGCCGTGGGTCCCGCTCCCCGCACCGCAGCACCGAGCAAGAGACCGGAGCCTCCGAGAATGGCAATCAGTGAGACCAGCGCGACCGGGCGGTGGAGGAGGTTTCGGGTGCTGCGACGATCGTAGAAGGGCAGCGCCACCATCGCGACGAGCAGCGCGGTAGGAATGCCAACCGCCACCAGGCTTTCCATCGAACCGGGGACCAGCTTGAGCAGCTGGTACAAAGGAAGGAAGTACCACTCGGGTGTCGGGACATACGCGCTGTCTGTCGGATCCGCGGGAGGTTCCAGCGGAGCGCCGAACGCCAGGGCCAGAAGCACGATCAGCGCGACGACAATCGTTGCAACGATGACATCTTTGCCGATGATGTCAGGGTAGAACCGTACGCCCCCCTTTTTACTTGCACTATACGCTTCCCGGTAGTACTCCGGGTAGGTTGGGTCCGCGGTTTTGCGGGGTGCACCTTCTTCCAGGACCCGCGGCAACGGCGCGATCCCCTGTCGAATCACTTGAACCAGGTGTAGCAGCACCAAGCCACCCAGCAGGAGCGGGAGCCACAGCGTGTGGAAGGCGTAGAATCGACTCAGCGTTGCAGCTCCCAGTTCGCTGCCACCCCGCAAAAGTGACATCAGTTGGGAGCCAATCACTGGTGTCGTTCCGGCCATGCTGGTGCCGACCATGGTGGCCCAATACGCCTTCTGATCCCAGGGCAGGAGATAGCCGGTAAAGCTGAAGCCGAGCACAATGACGAATAGCATAACGCCGAGAATCCAGTTTGCCTCTCGAGGGTATTTGTAGGCGCCCACGGAAAAGACCCGGATCATATGGGCCACCAGGAGTACCACCATCGCACTTGCCGCCCAGTGGTGAATCCCCCGTAGCAGCGCGCCGCTGGCTACTTCATGCTGGATGTACTGGATGCTCTCGTAGGCGTGATCGGGAGAGGGAGAGTAGAAGGTTGCCAGCACCAAGCCTGTCACGACCTGAACGACGAAGACCGCCGCGGTGGCGCTCCCCAGGGTATGCCACCAGGTGAGTCGATCAGGGACAGGACGATCGAGCAAGGCATGCCGTGCGGAAGTCAGATCCAGCCGCTCGTCAAGCCAGCGGTAAAGTCGTCCCATGATGATCGTCCCTAGCCGACCGGAATCTTCTCAGGAATACCTTCCCGAAAGTCCCGATAGGAGACGTAAAGGATTCCTCCCTCGACCTTGACGTCGAGGATGTCCAGGGGACGTGGTGGTGGACCGCCAATGACAGCACCGGTCTTCAGGTCGAAGAGGCCATGGTGACACGGACAGTCAAAGATCCCCCGATCCTTCGCGAAAGCGTAACTGCAACCCAGGTGGGTACACCGACCGTTATAGACGGTGAACTTCTCACCATCCTCGGTATAGATCCAAACGCCGCGAAGGACACGAGTCTCGACCCAGGCATCGTCAATTGTCTCGGAGAAATCGACCCGGGTCGGCACGCCAGTCTCGATCTGGCCCGCCTCACCGAGCTTGATCCAGCGGGCTGTCTGAGGGCGGCGAAAGGCGGGCGAGATGAACGCCCGAATTCCGGGCAGCCCGACCAGGGCGCCCATCAGTACAGAACCCACTGCCGTTACCCACTTGAGGAAGGTACGCCGGCCCGGCTTCACGATTCCCTCCCAGAGTGGAGCTGCTTGGTGACGCCGCCCAACATAATGGTGTCAATTCTTTTGAGTTTCTGAAGCCGCACAATAGGTCCTTCGGGATGATTTCCTCATGAAAGAGGAATGAAGATCCTTTCATTGCGAGGAGGCGGCGCGAAGGACCTCAGAATGCGGGGGAGCGTTCGATGAAGAGGATCTTCACATCGCTTTCAGCGAACTCGCCTGATGGCAAATGCCGAAACGTTACAACGTACACCGGGACAGCTCGTCGAACTCAGGCGGCTCCAGACGATATTCACCCGCCAGGAAACCAGGCTCGTCCGGGTCGGTTGGACGGGAGTTCCCAGTTAGGCCGGCGGTCCGGTATACCAGCGGTTCGGGTCGCTCTGCGTCCGGATATCTACACCGGGTAAATATTTAGAGCCACGTCATTGCGCTCGATCGGGTACCCGGTGAGAGTGTACCTCGGGTGGAACGCACCCGCTCTGTTCGTCTGGTTCAACGAGGATGCCCGTTCACTTTCCTTGCCGCACCCCACTTGTACAAGGCGCATTAGCTGCTCGCTCAGATGTAGCGATGGGCGAATTGTCGATGTGTTAAGGAGCTGCGGCGCCGGCTGGCCTATGGGCGCCCCCAAAGCAAAGATGCGAACGTCGCCTCGACATTCGCATCTTTCCGCCACTCCCAGCCAGCGGATCTCAGGCGACCAGCGTCATCCTTCGGAATCCCGCCGCTTCCATGATCGCAATCGCGTCGGCGCCGTTGTCGTCTCCTGTTCCAAGCGAGCACCGGCCAGCGCATCGAGGGCGGCGCGATGGGTTCGCAGGAAACGCAACACCGCGTACGACGCCTCGAGAAGGTCGCGTACGTCACTATCTAAGCGGGTATGCTCTCCGCCACTCGCCATTTCGCATCTTATTCATCGGGGCGCCGGGATTTGAACCCGGGACCTCCTGCTCCCGAAGCAGGCGCGCTACCAGGCTGCGCTACGCCCCGTATCCATTTAAGGGGCCGGAATGTAACCTCCCACGTCTCCCTTTGGGAAGCGGTTTACTCCCTGTAAATCAACAAGTTCCAAGCCTCCAGTGACAACTCGCGCTACGCGGGACGTTTCGTTTGGAAACTTGCACCAACGTCTTTCCGTACAGCGGAAAGTTTCTCGCCTTCCTCTATTCTGCCCCGGGCCATATGAAAGACTTCCTCAAGGAATTCGTGCTGGCGGGCCGTGGGTTTCGGAAGACTCCAGGCTTCTTCGCGGCGGCGGTGATATCGCTGGCCCTCGGCGTCGCGGCAAATTCTACCATCTTTGCCGCGCTCGACGCGTTCCTGGTTCGACCGCTTCCCTATAAGGATCCCGAGCAGCTCGTGCAGGTCTGGACCACCGTACCCGAGCGTGGATGGGACGAAGAGGGGATATCTCTTCCAGAGTTCGAGGACTGGCAGCGCGAGAGCCGCTTACTGACATTCGGCGGCTACGCCTACCGCAGTTATAGCCTGGCGGGAACCGACGCTCCCGAGCGTCTCATCGGGTACCAGGTGAAGAATGTCTTCGGCATTCTTGGTGTGCAGCCCATGCTCGGGCGCACGCTGGGCCCCGCCGATGAAGAACCAGGCAACGACCACGTCGCCGTTCTCAGCGCGAAGGTCTGGGAGCGGCGCTTCAATTCCGATCCAGGCATCATCGGCCAACCGCTGCTTCTTGGCGGTCAGGCGTATACCGTCGTCGGCGTGATGTCGCCGCACTTTGATTTTCCGGAGAACGGTATAGACCTGTGGACGCCGTTGGTGGGAGACGGGACCGAGAAACGGGATGATCGTGCGGTCTCTGTCGTTGGTCGAATCGCCAAAGGTACCGATCAACAGCAGGCGACCACGGAGATAGTCGGTATTGTGGACCGGCTTGCTCGAGCCTACCCCGAATCCAATGCTGGCGTGAGCGCGCGGACCGTGGCACTCGATCACGAGGTTTACAACGACACCTTTCGCCAGGCGGCGCTGATCTGCACCGTGGCCGTTGCCTTCGTGCTTCTCATCGCCTGCGCCAACGTTGCGAACCTGCTTCTGGCGCGCGGAGCGGTGCGGGGTCGGGAACTCGCCGTCCGGGCCGCGCTGGGTGCCGGTCGCTGGCGAATCATTCGACAGCTCCTGGCTGAAAGCATGCTCCTGGCACTCGCCGGAGGAGCGCTAGGACTCGTCCTCTCCTACTGGGGAGTCCGGGGATTTGTATCGATCATGCCTGCGTCCACCCCTCGCATGAGCGAGGTCGCTGTGAACGGCCGGTTGCTGATTTACACACTCGGATTGTCACTGGTCTCGGGGATCGTATTTGGCCTGGCGCCCGCACTGAGCGCGAGCCGGGCCGACCTGTATTCATCACTGCGGGAGACGGGACGCACCGGCTCGGCGGGTCGCGACCAGGGCCGTTTGCGAAAGATATTTGTCGTTGCCGAGATCTCTCTTGCCCTCGTGCTCCTCGTGGCGGCGGGTCTTCTGATCAAGGCCTCGATTCAGCTTCAGCGCACGGACCTGGGGTTCGTATCGAAGGGATTGCTCACCGGGAGAGTCGCGCTGCCCGAGAAAGATTATGCCGACAGCAATGCGGTGATCACCTTCTACACCAACCTTGCGGATCGGCTCGCCCAGATTCCCGGTGTCGCCGTGTCCGGCGCCACCACAGTGCTTCCGATGAATGGAGGCATGGGGGACTTCTACACCATCGAGGGAGAGCCGGTTCCGGAGAAGGGCAAGGAGCCTCTTGTCCAGATTCGGGGCATCACGCCCGGGTATCTCGAGGCGATGCACATCAATCTCATGCGCGGTCGTCCGATTACGACGGAGGACCGCCTGGCCGGGCGACCGGTCGCCCTGGTGAACGAGGCGATGGTTCGTGAGCACTGGAACGCCGGCGAGCCCCTGGGCCATCGGATCACGTTGTCCAGCGGGACGTATGACATCGTCGGTGTTGTCGCGGATGCCCGCGAATTTGGTCCTGATGATGATGCGCCGTCGCTTGTCTTTGTTCCGGAGTTCCAGCGCGGGTTCCGCAACATGAGCCTCGTGCTGCGCACCACCGCTGACCCGGGAAGCCTTGGCTCGAAACTCCGCGAGGCGGTGAGCGCTCAGGATCCTGGCCTGCCGATTTACGATCTCCAGACCATGGACGAGCTGGTGAAGAACCGGACACAGGGCGACAAGATCATGCCCCGTCTCCTCGGCATCTTCGGCGGTGTCGCGCTGGTGCTCGCCGTGCTCGGTGTCTACAGCGTCATGGCGTACATGGTTACACAGCGGACGAAAGAAGTGGGCATTCGCCTGGCGTTAGGCGCCGATGGCAACGATATTCTCAAGCTGGTGGTGGGGCAGGGGAGCCGGTTGGCTATCACGGGGACTTTGGTGGGATTAGGGCTCGCCGCCCTGACGACGCGGGCACTTTCTGCCTTCCTGTTTGGCGTGAGCGCATTCGACCCGTTGGTCTTCGGAGGTGTCACGCTGGCACTCCTTGGGGCCGCCCTCCTGGCCAGCCTGATTCCCGCTCGGCGCGCGAGCCGGGTGAGTCCGCTGATCGCACTCAGGGCAGAATAACCGTCATCCCCAAATTGAAATAAGAACGGCCGCCACAGGGGCGGCCGTTTCATACGGGCCTTGAGGGAGTCGAACCCCCAACCTTCTGATCCGTAGTCAGATGCTCTATCCAATTG
>JBDTQP010000098.1:0-10750 GCA_039932125.1 Gemmatimonadota bacterium | reverse complement strand
GCAAGACCCGGGTTCGCCAGACCGATCGCGTTGATCATGCCTCCGGGAAACTCAGCGACCCGTGGGGAGGCGTTACCATGTCGTGGTTCGACCGAGACAGCCTTGGTTACAATCCCGCCAAGCAGGCTGAGATCGAAGACACCATGCAGCTCGCGGCCGAACCCCGCGGTGCCGGCGGCAAGCAGAACAGGATTCTTGAAATGGAAACCGAGGACCGTGCGAGCGAGCGGCCCGGATAGCCCCATCAGTTCTCCGGCAGGCGACCGCCCTGCGATCCGGGGGATTGAGACCGGGCGGGCGGGCCCGGCCGGCCGCGCCGCAGCGTGTTCGCAAAGGTGAGCAGCGAGTCCTCCAGCGCAGTGAAACCGGGGGAGTCCTGTCCTTCCGCGGCAAGCGTATACGGTGAGGCAGAATATTGCTCCCGGAGGACGGCGCCGGCGGCATCTGCCGAGCTCGAATCGAGCGACGCCAGCGCGAGAAGTGCTTTAGGCGCGTACGGAGACGCGGGTTGCTGATCAACCAGCTCGCGAAAAATCGCCAGCGCGAGGCGGGGCATCTCCAGCGAATCGCGCGCGGCTTCTGCCGCCAGGAAAAGTCGCATGTCTGCTGACTGGGCGGCCGCTCGGACCGAATCAATCAGGCTTACTACAAACGCTGAGGACCGGACGTAGCGGCCAAGCAGAATACCGGTTGCGCCTCCGGTTTGCATCAGGTCGTCCAGGTCCCCCTGGATTGCGCGTAACGAATCAATATCGGTCGCGCGCACCATACGGATCCGGAGGAGAATCAGCCTGCCCCGGGCTGCAGCCGGTCCGATGGAACCGAGCCCCAGTGCCTGGGTAATACGCTGGTGCCCCCGGTCCGGGTCCTCTCTTCCCAGGCGTTCGGCGTCCGAGATCAGCCAGTTGGCCCGCTGAACAGGCGTGGCGTCCGGTAAGGCGATCAGCCGGTCGGTGAGGGCCGAAGCCCGCATAGGGTCTCGCTGACCCATGAGCGAGAGAAGAGAATCCCATGGCGCGGTTGTATCCGCCGCGCCAATGAGGGAATCCGCAATCAGCTCAGCGGCCTCAACCTGTCCGGTTCCCGCCAGGGCGGCTGCGCGCTCTCCCCGGGCCCGGGGATCATCCGTGCGCGTTAATATCTGCAGGGCCTCATCATATCGTCCTCCCATCCGCAGCGAACGGCCATGCTGATACAACGCCTCGCGACGCCGGACCGGGTCGGCACTGTTCACCAGTCGCTCAAACGCCTGGCTCGCTCCTTCTGGATTGCCGAGGGACTGGTAACAGCGTCCCAGCAGGAATGATCCTTCCTCTACCAGGGAGGAATCCATCGAGGTGGCGAGGAGATCCCGAAGGACAGTCACGGCGCTGTTGCAGTCCCCAAGTCGCTGAAAGCTTTTTCCCCTGAGCAGCTTGGCGTCATCCGCCCATTTGCTGTTGGCGTGACGGGCAAGCATGGTGTCCACCTTGACCCCGACCTGTCCCCAGAGGCTGGCGGCGTCGAAGGTCCGGCCTTCACGCTCAGCCTTTTCGGCGGAATGCGCGAGCCGGTTGGCGTTGTACATCCCGTTGTAGTAGGCGCAGCCGCCCAGCAGGACCGACAACAGGAGAATGGAGCGTCTCACCTGCCGCCTCCCGCGCCGATCTTACGCTCATATTCCAGCAGGTAGTCAACGACCGCATCGGCCATGGCGGAGGCGAGTGCTTCCTGGCTTCGCGGTGCCGTCATGATCCGGGCATCTTCGGGATTGGTGCTGTATCCCATTTCGACCAGCACGGCCGGGCGGCGCGCACTGGTGAGCACCCGGAAACCGGCCTGCTTCACGCCGCGGTTTTCACCGGTATGGACTGGATCCATTTTCTCCTGGATCAGCTCCGCCAGGCGGGCGGACTCTCTCAGATACTCGTTCAACTGAAGGTCGCGGAGGATATAGTCGAGTCCGCTCCCGGTGGCGCTTTGGACCGCGTGATCTTCGAAACGGATCGCCTCGTTCTCCATCCTTGCCACCCGTTCGGCCTCTTCGGTTTTTGCCTCGGCAAGGAAGTACGTCTCGAAACCGCGTCTCTCGGTGTATCCCCGGCGGCGCGCAAGTGAGTTGACGTGCAGGCTCACGAACAGATCACAGCTCGCGGTGCAGTAGCTCCCCCGGTCGCCCAGGGCGATCAGCGTATCCGTCGTGCGCGTCATGCGAACCTGGATACCCCGTTTGATCAACTCGGCACGAAGCAGTTTGGCCATCTGCAGCGTCACGTGCTTCTCGGTTACGCCACGAGGGAAATAGAGGCCGGGGTTCCCCGGGTCGGTTCCGCCATGCCCGGCATCCACCGTCACGAGATGCCCCTGGCGAAGCCCGTTGGGCAGGCGGCCGGGTTCAGTTTGCGCCTGCGGACGAGCCGCGACGCGAGGACCCACTTCGACGAACCGGGAGGCGTCTTCATCGTAGCGGTAACGCTCAGCAAAGACGCCGGGCAGGATATGCGAAATGAACTCGAATGGGATGAGCAGCGTATCCCCGCGCAGCGACGCTGCTCCAGCCAACGGGTGTACGGCGCCCTGAAAGACGTAGTAGGGAGCGTCCAGCAGAAAGCGGAAGGTCTGGCGAGCCACGGTGATATCCGCCCAGGGATGCGAGAGCCCGATTGCTCCATTGAGGGCCGGCATCAGTGCGGAAGCAGCGAGAACGGGTGCACCGGTTCGGTCGTAGCGGATCACAAGACGGGACTCGCCGCGCGGTGTCGCGATGGTCAGTGTCGCCGGCGGGTGAGTTGATGCAGGCTGGGTTACGAGGAGCGCGAGAACCAGGCTGATCATCGGACTCCCCTGCCCCGAATCGCGCGAGCCACTTCGCGATCGGCGATCCGCCGCTTGATATCCTCGCGGCGATCATGGTCTTTCTTGCCCCGGCCCAGGGCCAGAGTCACCTTCGCTTTACCATCCTTGAAATAGATTTCCAGCGGAATCAAGGCCAGTCCTTTCTGCTCTACCGCGCCAATCAGCCGGCCAATCTCCTTGCGGTGCAGCAGCAGCTTGCGGGAGCGGACCGGGTCGTGATTGTAGCGGTTGCCCTGCTCATACGGTGTGACGTTCATGGCCTCGAGGAACACCTCGCCATTCCGAAGACGCGCGAACGCTTCTTTGATGGACGCTTTGCCCGTGCGCAGCGATTTGACTTCGGTGCCCGTCAGGACAATCCCCGCCTCCCACGTTTCCATGATGTGGTAGTCGTAGGTCGCCCGCGGGTTCCGGGCGATGGAGCGTTTGCCCTCCGCAGGCTCTGCTGGTTTCGCCATTGTCTAAATGCAAGATAGAAAACGGGTTGGGTGATTACAAGCGGGAAGCGGAAAGCGAGGATATGGACAAGACAGGAAAAAACATCACACCGTCGTCCGCGGTGAGTTTCAAACCGGGCCTGGTGTTTTGAAATGTCCCGACCGTAGAGCATTCGTCTGACAGATGGATGAGCGGATCCGACCTTGTAGCAAGTCCTGCACGTGGATAGTTTTGCGCTCCCGCCGGAGTGGTGGAATTGGTAGACGCGCTGCGTTCAGGGCGCAGTGGGCGTAAGCCCGTGGGGGTTCGAGTCCCCCCTTCGGCATGTGAAGTGTGGTGTGAGGGTAGTCGAGGCCGGTCACGAAATGTGGCCGGTCTCTTTTGCTGATCGGACGCTACTGGTAGTAGTCAGGCCCGATCCTCAGTACCTCGTCATTTCCCGGTCGATGTCACAAGCCCAGGCGTCAATCCCTCCAGCCAGGCTCCGCACATCAGGGAAGCCAGCCCCGCGGAGAATTTCCAGGGCCTGGAGCGAGCGGACACCATGGTGGCAATACGTTACGATCGAATTGTCCGAATCCAGTTCCGCCAGGCGAGCGGGAAGCTCTCGCAAGGGAATCAGTGTCGCGCCGTCGATGTGGGCGATAGCCCATTCATGCGGCTCGCGCACATCCAGAAGCGTAATGTTGGTCCCTGCGCTCAATTCATTCCGGAGATTTCCAGCGCTCACTTCCGCGCCGTTGGGCCGGGCGGCGCCGATTCCGCAAAAAGCCTCATAGTCAATGAGCCGGGTGATGGTCGGGTGATCACCACACGCGGGACAGCCCGGATCCTTTCGCAGCTTGAGCTCGCGAATGTGCATGGTGAGAGCGTTCAGGATCAGAAGTCTGCCAGTCAGTGTCTCGCCAATCCCGAGTAGCAGCTTGAGAGCCTCCAGCGCCTGAATACTGCCGATAATTCCAGGCAGAACCCCGAGAACGCCACCTTCGGCACAATTGGGCACGAGGCCCGGCGGCGGCGGTTCTGCAAACAGGCAGCGATAGCAGGGCCCTTCCTTCGCGTGAAAGACGGATGCCTGTCCATCAAATTGAAAGATGCTGCCGTAGACATTGGGTTTTCCCAACAGGACACAGGCATCGTTGATCAAATATCTGGTCGGGAAGTTGTCGCTGCCATCAAGAACCACGTCGAAGGGGCGAAGAATGTCGAGGGCGTTCCCGGAGCTGAGCCGCTCGGGAAAACGCAGGATGCTGACGTGGGGATTTATGTCGCGAAGCCGGGCTGCCGCCGATTCGAGCTTCGGTGTGCCCAGTGACGCGGTGCCATGCATGATCTGGCGTTGGAGATTGGTGACATCGACGACATCGAAATCCACCAGCCCGATCGTTCCCACCCCTGCGGCGGCGAGATACATGGCCGCCGGCGAGCCGAGTCCCCCAGCACCAACGACAAGCACACTTCCGCCCTTGAGGCGACGTTGCCCGTCGACGCCGACACCGGGAAGGGTGAGATGGCGCGCGTAACGCAGCAGCTCAGCGTGTTCGAGATCGGGAAGCGGGGAACTCCTGGAGGTCATGATGGGAAACTTAAGCCTGTTGCCTTTGATCACCCGCCGCCCGGAAGCGCCTTGCCACCAGGAATACCGATCTCCGTCATAGCGCGGAGGTCGAGGACATCTTCCAGCTCCTTTCCCTTCAATAGTCCTTTCTTTTCCACGAGCTCTTTGACCGTGAGCCCCGTGGCGATCGCCTCCTTGGCGAGCTTTGCCGATTCCGCGTAGCCCAGCTTCGGGGCTAGCGCGGTGACCAGCGCCGGACTGCGTTCCAGCCAGTAGGTCGCCTGCTTTTCATCGGCCTCGATCCCCTGAATGGATTTTTCCGCAAAGATGCGACTCGCATTCGCCACGATGATCATTCCGAACACGATGTTGTGAGCAATGACGGGCATCATCACATTCAGCTCCAACTGGCCCGCTTCGGCCGCGGTGGCGACCGTCAGATCAAATCCCAGGGCCTGGTAGCAGACCTGGTTAACCATCTCCGCGATGGAGGGATTCACCTTGCCGGGCATGATACTCGATCCCGGCTGCACAGCAGGAAGCGTAATTTCCGCCAGGCCCGTGCGAGGGCCGGAAGCAAGCAGGCGAATATCGTTGGCGATCTTGTTGAGATCGAGTACGAACGCCCGGAACGCTCCACTGAAGGTGGCGACATCTCCCATCGACTGCATGAGCTGAATCCGGTCCTCGCCGACCGCGAGATCGAGTCCGCTGATTTCACGCAGGAACCTGACCATCAGCTCCGGATATTCCGGCTCCGCATTGAGACCGGTTCCCACTGCCGTTCCACCAATGCCCATATCCCTGAGCCAGCGCGCAGCATCAACAATCTTATTGTGATGGCGTTCGACCGTGTGGGCGTAGGCGGTGAACTCCTGGCCAAGCCGGATAGGAGTCGCATCCTGGAGATGAGTCCGGCCGGATTTGATGATGTTATCAAAAGCGCGTCCGCGCTCAGCCAGCGACCGGGCAAGAGCATCGATCGCCTGAAGCAGCATGGGAAGTGTGGCCAATACCGCGAGGCGCATGGCCGTGGGAATCACGTCATTCGTGCTCTGGGCCATGTTGACGTGATCGTTGGGATGGATCGGCGCGTAGCTGCCCCGTTTCGTGCCGAGGATTTCATTCGCCCGGTTTGCGAGGACCTCGTTGCAATTCATGTTGTGGCTGGTTCCGGCGCCGGCCTGGTAGACGTCCACGACGAACTGATCCCGGTGCTTTCCCGAGAGGATTTCATCGGCCGCCTGGACAATCGCGTCAGCCAGCCTGGGCTCCAGTCGCCCGGTTTCCTTATGGGTCAACGCCGCGGATCGTTTGATCCAGATGACGGCGTCCACGAATGCGGGGAGGGGTTTCAGCCCCGAGATCGGAAAATTTTCGACGGCCCGCAGAGTCTGGATGCCATAGAGAGCATCGGCGGGAACCGCTTTTTCGCCGAGGGGATCACGTTCGAGACGGGTTGTCATAGACGCAATGGGGAGTGAACGTTGAGAGTGCTTGTGTACGTCAGGACTCGATCACGAGGCGGGAAGCTAGAGGGAGCATCCCAAAAGTAAAGCCACATATTTCCAGGGAGCAATGATGCCGAGTTTTTTCACCAGGACCGACTGGGCAGTTCGTTTCAGCCCGGCAAAGGCGGTAAAGGAAGATCTCTTTCGGGGGGCGAATCTATTCGCGGGACTCAACTGTTTCGAGCCGGGACAATCACAGGCGACCCATGTGCACCCGGGTGCTGACAAGTTTTACCTGGTACTCTCCGGTCGTGCGGTCGTGCGCGTAGGGGATGAGCGCCAGGAGGTAGAGGCCGGAAGCCTGGTTTGGGCCCCGGCCGATGTTCCCCACGGCGTCGAAGAGGTGCTCGAACCGACCGTCATGCTGGTGAGCATCGCTCCCCCACCAGCACGCTGATATCAGGACAGTTTCAATTGGACTCCGGCCTCGGCGGTCGGATCAGGTTCCGTATCGCCTGCCAGCCAAAGATGCGGACTCCGAGAATCAGTCCCACCACCACCCCGATCCCGGTGGTATATAGTCGCCAGAGCAGCAGGATTCCCCCCTGCTGGTCGCCCATGTTGCCCGCCGCACCTCCCATGAACCCGAGCTCGACGGCCCCGATCCCCGAGGGCGTCGGCAGAATGAGCTGGCTGTACAGGAGCGCGAATGAGCCTATCAGCATCGAGCCAAGTGGCGGAGGAGAGGGTAAGGTCGACGCGAGCACCGGGAGTATCGCGACCCTGGTTGCAAGGTTCACAAAGCTCAGCGGCGTACTGGCGAGGAGGGGCCCCCAGGGCATGCGGCGCCAGTGGACCAGCATGCGTCTCAGGGGGCGTCTGACGTGGTGCGCGACAGAAGGCACCGCCCTCCGCAGCCAGACCCAGAGCCCCACCGTCACGACCGCGACGAAGACAATCCAGGGCCATGCCTCGCGCGCCGCCTTGCTCATTTCAGGCGCGACACTGCTCCACCAGGCCGGGGCGTATCGCCAGGCGAGGATGCCCGCGGAGAGCAGGATCACCGGCCAGGCCGCGAGGACCTCGTAGGTAATCGTCACAAAGGCGGCCGTGGCCGGAACGCCGGCGCGAAGCATCGCGCCGAGCCGAGCCGGTTCTCCGGCAATGCGGAGCGGGCTCACTGCCGAGGCGGCATCTCCCAGCGCGTTTACCGAGAAAGCATCGCGAAAGCTCAACCGGTAGCCCACACCCTTCGTGAGCCATTTGATCCGGAGTGCCCGAACCACAAAATCCGTTATGACAAGAAGCGTGCAGGTGGCGTGCGCGGCTAGCGGCGTCAATGAGGCGCTCGCAGGAAGCGGCCGTACGCCTCGAAGAGGAGATTGAAAACGGTTGTCCAGTCGTGCCGGGCCTCGGCGTAGGCGCGGCCGCGCCTTCCGAGCTCGGCAAGATCCATCCTGAGAAGGTCGAGAATCGTCTGCGCCATGATGTCGGATCTCGGCTCCGGATTGACAGCCCCCGCGCCCGAAGCCTCAACCAGCTCCCGCACCGCGCCCTGATCTGAGGAAATCACCGGGAGCCCGCTCGCAAGTGCCTCCAGCGCTGCCAGTCCGAAGGTTTCGGCAGGACCGGGGGCAATCATGGCGTCAGCCGCCGCGATGAGATCTGCCAGCCGTTCGCGATCCCTCTCATAGGGAAGCCAATACACCTGCCGCGCCCGTGAGCGTGACTGAAAGTACTGGCGCGACGGGCCATCTCCCACGAGGACGAGCGACGCGCCGGCTTCGCGCTCGACTTGAAGCCAGGCGTCAAGGACCAGATCCAGTTCTTTCTCTCGCGCGAGGCGCCCCACGTACATCACCAGCCGGCCGGACGGTAACCGGTAACGGGCGCGGGTCTCCTCGGCACGCGCTCGCCGGCCCGGATGAAAGCGCGCGAGATCAACGCCGAGGGGGACCTTTTCGATCCTGCGAAAGCCTGCCCGATCGAGTTCACGGACGGCGACATCGGAAGCCGCCACTGCGCCATCGAAAATGCCGGCCAGCCGGGCAACATACGCATCGGCCAACTGACCGGCCTTGCGGCGAGACCACCGGTCTTTCGATGGGCGAGGTGAAATGATTCGAGGAAAGTTGGTGTGATAAAAGAGCACCATCGGGATGTGCAGGCGCTGGGCAATGCCGCGGCAGATCCAGGGTAAAGCGTAAGGACTGCCTACTTCGAGGATGTCGGGAGATTCATGCGCGATGATGCGGCCGATGGTTTTCCGCGCCAGCAGGAACCGGTAGGGGTGCTGAGTCGGAATCGGCATTCCTTTCAACTGGTACCACCGGACGCCGGGGTGATCTTCGAACCGGTTCTCCACGCCTGGCACGATAACCGTCTGCCGCCATTTCCCGCGCGCTGAGACGTAGCGGGACTTTTCCATCAGGTAGGTCCGGATGCCGCCGGTCGACGCCCCGAAGAACTTGGTGATATCGAGTACACCGAGCTCGGCAGTGGGGCGCATGCGCGGCGCGAAAGGCTCGTGAGCAGCCGGGAGCGGACGCGACTCCGTGAAGGCCCCCCAGTGGAGTCGGGGCTCGGGTGAGACTGTCACAGGGTAGGCCGGTAGCGACGAGGCGACAATCGAGTCAATCAGAACAGTCGCCCAGTGGGTACACGGTGTGACAGTTGGGGCAGGGATTCTTACAACCCCACACGCGGGAGATCACCACGAAGCCGCATCGATTGCAGGTTGGCGCGGCCGCGTTTCGGTCCGGCCCCGGCAAAACCGGGCCATTCCGATGGTCCCTCGCACTCGGGAGACTGGTTCCGTGGGCTTTCCTATTCAAGCCGGTACGCCCCGGTAATAAACGGATTGGTTTCCCGTTCGACGCCGATGGTAGTCTCCGGCCCATGACCGCTGTATACCCTGGTTGAATCGGGACGGGAGAGAAACTCTGCCTGGATGCTGTGCATGAGCGTGGCGAAATCACCACCCGGCAAATCCGTCCGGCCGATCGAACTGTTGAACAGCACATCCCCGCCAATGATCATCCCGGGCGCGACAAAGGCAACGCTTCCGGGCGAGTGGCCGGGCACGTGCCGAACCTCGAAGCGGGCATCACCAATCGTGAGGTGGTCGCCATGATGCAGCTCATGCGTCGGCGCGGGGGCGGGCGGCCATTCAAATCCCATCAAGCGAGCCTGTTGCGCAAGACCATCGTACAGTGGACGATCGGCTGGATGCAGGTAGACAGGGACCGGGTGGGCCCCCAGTATGGTTTCAACCCCCATGATGTGATCGATGTGCCCATGGGTCAGCCAGATGGCCTGGAGTTTCCAGTTACGGCGGGTGAGCTCACGAAGAAAACGGCTCGCCTCTTCACCGGGGTCGATCATGACCGCGGCTCGCTCGTCGCCGACCAGATAGCAGTTCTGCACGAATTGGCCATTGGGGATTGAAACGATCTCTACTCGCGCCATAACGACTGCTCTCCTTCAGGTACTCGCCGCCACCGGTGCTGGCGACCGGCTTCGCCGCTCAGTCAGGTACTTCTCCACGGCTATGGCTGCGGTTGTCGCATCGCCGACAGCGGTGGTTACCTGCCTCGTGAGCTGCACGCGGAGATCGCCGGCGGCAAAGAGACCGGGTATCGATGTCATCATTCGATCGTCCGTCACGATGTACCCGGCGGCATCGTGCTCAAAATGAGCCTTGATGATTCCGGTGTTCGGGCGGAATCCGATAAAGACGAACGCGCCCGTCACTGGAAGGCTGGAAGCCGCGCCACTGCGAGTGTCCTCCATGAGGATGGCATTCACGCCAGCGATCGGCTCACCGGAAATTTCCGTGACCCGCTGATTCCAGAGGATCTCGACTTTGGGATTGGCGAAAAGCCGTTCCTGCAGTATGCGGGATGCGCGGAACTCATCGCGCCGGTGAATAACGTACACCTTCGCGGCATACCGGGTGAGGTAATCCGCCTCCTCGACCGCGGCATCTCCCCCGCCGATCACCGCGATAGTATGACCCCGGAAAAAAGCCCCGTCGCACACGGCGCAGTAGGAAACTCCCTTTCCCGCATACTCGATTTCGCCGGGAACCCCAAGCTTGGTTGGTGTTCCACCCGCGGTAAGGATGACAGCAGGGGCGCGGTATACGGTTCCCAGGGTTGTGAGGACGGTGAATTCACTCTCCGGCGTCTGCTCGATGCTTTCGACATTCTCCTGGCGAATGTCGGCCCCGAACTTGATCGCATGATCCGCCATTTTCTGGGCGAGCTCGCGGCCCAGGATGCTCTCGAATCCAGGATAGTCTTCGATTAGCTCGGTGTTAAGCAGCTCGCCCCCGGGCTGACCGCGCTCGAGGAGCACCGCGTTCAGCATCCCGCGCCCGGCGTACATCGCCGCACAGAGACCGGCCGGCCCGCCGCCTACGATGATGAGATCTGAACGTTGCGTGGTCATATGATCCAGGACTGAA
>JBDTQP010000097.1:0-10830 GCA_039932125.1 Gemmatimonadota bacterium | reverse complement strand
ACGTGCCAGCCGGGTTGCAGTAATGCGATAGATACTGGCCCACCATTGACCGAAGCGAATCGCAATTGCACGCGATTGGCTGGATGCAGGCCAGGGAAATCGTCCCCTCCGGCCGGCTCACGCCATTTGCGTGCGCTGGCCGTGCTTTCTAGGTTTGAGGATGGTGCGTCCTCGCTCAGGGGGCTACGACGCCGTCCCGCCACTTCGGAGATCCTCTTCGCCTATGAGTGAACCCGGGTTTCTCATCGCCGGTAGCATCATCTGCGGCAGTCTGCTCATGATGGTGAAGATGATCGCAGGAGGATTCTCCCGCCGCGATGCGAAATCCGGTCTCGCGGGAATCCAGGAGCAATGCGACCAGAACACAGCAGTGGTGGAAGAGATGCAGTCGAACCTGGCGAATCACTCCGCACACCTCGCTGAGCTCCAGGAACGTCTCGATTTTGCCGAGCGGTTGTTGACGCAGGCGCGGCAGCGAGAAGCGCTGGGTCCAAGTGAGCGGGACGGTTAAGACCTCCACCGGCAATTCTCCTCTGGAGCACTCACCATCCACTATCCACTATCCACCATCCACTATCAACCATCCACGATCCACTATCCCTACTGTTCCACCCATTCCTCAGTCTTCGGCAGGTCCATCCGCCACACGGTGCTGTCCGAACTCCAGCGCAGGATCCAGGAGATCCCCCACGGCCCGACGTAGTATGTCGGCCGCTGGTACACCGGATCAGCGAGGGCCTCGTCCAGCGAGATGAAGCTGTACCCCCGCGCCTTGATGACGCTGAGGACTTTGCCAATGTGGTCGCGGTTGATCTCGTTCGCGTGGAGCAGCACAATTTGCGGAATCTCCTCGCCGATGACCCGCACCGACATCGATTCCGCAAAGGCGAACGCCTTGTCCATGTGCTCGAGGTAGGCTGACACCAGACGCCGCATCATGGTCGAATCTCCGCGACCAAGCGCCATTGTGTAGGCGCGCGCGTAGACCCATTCGTTGTTATCCACCGTAACGATGCCGACCGTGTAGTGCTGCTCTTCCAGCCAGCGATCCATCGCGTGCATCGTCCCCGTGTCCGCGCCGGCGTGAAGGAACGGATGCCGGAAGTACCGCGGCTTGTGCCCTCCCAGCTGCCGGATGAGGCTGTCGGCGTGAATCAGGTCAGCCTGGTAAATATCGATCGGCGTTCTACTGAGACTCAGGTGCCTGTGGCCGTGATTCCCGATCACCGCTCCCGCCTGTGCCCAGATGCGGATGACCTGTCCGAGCACGGGATCCCGTATTTCATCGCAGACATTGCCCGTGGTGATAAAGGCGGCACTGGGCGCACTGTTCGCCACGAGCGCCTCGGTAATTCGTCGACTCACCGCGAGGAGCTTATCGGCGTCGCACCGCGTGCCCGGCTGACCCTGGCCCAGGGGAATATCATCGAACGTGAGCGCGACTCGCCGGTCGGTGCGGGATGACTGGGACCACGCGGTAGATGGAGTAGCAAGCAACACGACGGTCGCGCCGAGGATGGCAAGTGTTTTCATGAAGGCAAGATAGACCGGCAGGGTCAACGGGGGATGTACAGCTGTTGTCGGAGATTGGTGTGATAAAGACAAGTTATCCGCAGATTACGCAGATTCACGCAGATTGATTTACAGAACCCCTCCTAATCTCAGCAGAGGATTCATCATCGGATGATGGAAGTTTGTCGTGAAAAACAAACACCAATATTATGAAACCAAACGCATTACGGAGGAGGCTGTGCTGAAACTGTTTTGTTGTATCCCAGTCCAAAATCAAGAAAATCCGATTCTTACCTGTTCTTGGAATCAATCTGCGTAAATCTGTGTAATCTGCGGATAACCTTCTCCTCGCGATCTTCGGATAGTTGACGACCCCCGCCACATTCCTGATCTCCTCGCGGTGCTTCTCCCGTCTCCCTGATGCTTGAATCACCCTCCCCTCACGTCTATCTTCTTCTCCGGTCGCAGCTTATCCGCTCGATCTCCGCACTACATCGTCTTCCATTGTGAATCAGGAGAGCTCCGTGGTAAGATGGTAGTCTCATCGGGTTGGAGGATCGAGTTGTGACCATCGCTGAGCGCCTGCAGCAGGAGATGAACAGCTCCCGCAAAGCCCAGAACAAGCCCCGCACGCTCCTGCTCGGCACCATCATCTCCGCGGTCCGTAACCGGGAGATCGAGTTGGGACACCCCTCCACCGATGCCGAGGTGATCGAGGTCCTGCGGCGCGGTATAAAGACCCGTCGCGAATCGGTGGAGCAGTATGAAAAGGGTGGCCGCACGGAGCTGGCCGCGCAGGAGACTGCCGAGATCGCGATGCTCCAGGAATTTCTTCCGGCCGATGTCGATCCCGCGCTGATTCGAGAGGCGGTGCGTGCCGCGATGGCAGCAGGCGCAACCGACGTCGGCAAGGTGATGGCGCAGGTGATGCCTAAGTTCAAGGGTCAGGCGGACGGGAAAGTCATCAACCAGATCGTACGCGAGGAACTGCAGGCCGGATGATGCATGACGAGTCGAGTGTTGCAGCCGGGGTGCCAGCGACGGACACTGGCACCCCGCAGTTTTTGCCGGAGGCTTCGGTCAACGAAGCGCTGGAGTCGCTGGAGTTTGCCCTGGTGCTGGAACGCGTCGCCGGCTTCGCGGCGGGTCCACTCGGGGCAGAAGCCATTCGCCGGCGCCGGCCGACAGGAGACATGGCCTGGATCGAGGCCGAGCTCGCGGTGGTCAATGAAGCGGCGGGATTGGTGCGGACCCGGCAGGGGATTTCCTCGGAGCCAGTACCAGACGTGAGTCGCGCGACCGGACGACTCGGCATCGAAGGCAGTGTTCTCGAGATCGGCGAGATGATCAGCCTGCGACTCGCGCTCGCGGCCGCCCGGCTGGTGAGTGGCGAGCTCAAGCGCGTCGAGAAGGATGCGCCGCGACTTTTCCTTCTCCAGCGCCCACTTCCCAGTCGCACTATCGAACGACGGCTGGAACTTGCATTCGATACCGACGGATACCTCCTCGATACCGCCAGCCCCGGTCTCGCGGCGGCGCGGAAAGAAGTGCGCGCCGCGCGGGATCGGCTGGTGAAGCGTCTCGAGAGCCTCCTTCGGAGCTCCGAGGGGCAGGGTGCCACGAGTGAAAGCGCGGTCACCGTTCGGAATGGACGCTACGTTATCCCCCTGCGGCGCGATTCGCGGAGTCGCCCCGGCGGGATCGTGCATGATGAATCGGCGAGCGGCGGCACACTCTTCGTCGAACCGGCGGAGGCCATCGAGCTGGGCAATGCGCTGCGATCGGCCGAAGCTGCGGAAGAACGCGAAGTGCTCAAGGTGCTCCGGGATCTCACCGACCTTCTTCGCCCTGAGCGGGATATCATCGCCGCAGCTCATGCGATGTGTGTCCTGGTAGACGACATTGTCGCGCGTGGGCGCTATGCCGCCGAGGTAGACGGCCAGGTTCCCGCGGTTCGGGAGCCTTCGTCTCCTGTCACGATAAGAAACGGACGTCACCCGCTGCTGTTCGGTGGTGATTTCGAGGTCATTCCCTTCAACCTCGATCTGATTGAGTCCGAGCGCACGGTGCTGATCAGCGGCCCTAACACCGGCGGTAAGACCGTCCTGCTCAAGGCTGTCGGCCTCATCGCAGCGATGACGCAGAGCGGCATCATCCCGCCGGTCGGCGGCGGAACGGTGCTGCCGGTGTTCCAACGCATGTTCACCGACATCGGCGATCGCCAGTCGATCGCGGCGAGTCTCTCTACCTTCAGCGCCCATGTAAAGGCGCTCAAAGGGATCCTGGAAAACGCAGACATCGCCAGTCTCATTCTGCTCGATGAGGTCGGCAGCGGAACCGACCCGGCCGAGGGTGCCGCCCTCGCGGCCGCCGCCCTGCTCTCGCTCACACGGCGTCGTGCGCTGACGCTCGCCTCGACCCATCTCGGCACGCTCAAGCAGCTCGCCTCCGTTTCGGCCGGCGTAGTGAATGCCTCGCTCGAGTTCGATGCCTCGACGTTGTCTCCTACCTATCGTTTTCTCAAGGGAGTTCCCGGCAGAAGTTACGGACTTGCGATTGCTCGCCGGCTCGGCGTTCCCGAGCCAGTGCTGGTGGATGCCGAATCACAAGTCCCCGATAGCGAGCGCCATCTCGATGCGGTACTCGCCGCCGCCGAGCAGCGCGAGCGCCAGATGAATGCCCGCGCGGCCGCCCTCGAGGAGCGTGCCTCAGGGATCGAGGCCCTGGCCGCTCGGCTTGCCGTGCAGGCATCGTCCCAGGAAATCCGCGAAACCGAGCTCAAGCGGAAAGAGCGCGAGGCTGAGAAGCAGGCGCGGAAAGAAACGAAGACATACTTGATGGAAGCGCGCCGGCGGGTCGAGGCGGCGATCTCCACCGTGCAGACGTCGGCCGATGAGGCCGTGGCTCGGGAGGCCCGGCGCCAGGTCGAGGAGGGAATCAAGGTTGAATCCCAGGCGCTGGCGCAGGTCGAAGAGGAGGAGATAGCCACCCGAAGTATCGAGCCGGTTGGGCTGGGCCAGCGAGTGCGCATTGGGCAGGGGAGTGTCGGCGAAGTGCGGGAGATCCGGCCAGACGGGAAGCTGGTCGTGTTTGTCGGCGCGATGCGGATGGTGGTCAATCCCGCAATGGTTACTCCGCTTTCGGGCGATGCTGCCATCGCGAAGCCGGCGCCCCGATCGTCACCGGCGAGCGAGGTCGCGCACGAGTCTCCCACCGAAATCGATCTTCGCGGAATGACGGGAGATGAGGCGGAGTCGGCCACAATTGCCGCCGTCGACGGCGCCGTACTCGCGGAACTTCCTTATCTGCGTATCATTCACGGGATGGGAACCGGTGTCGTCCGCGAACGGGTCCGCCGGGTGGTCACCGGCGACCGGCGTATCAGGAGTTTCGGCTTTGCCCCCGCCAACCAGGGCGGGACCGGAGTGACGATCGTGGAATTTGCCGAATGAGCATGATCCCTGATGAAATCATCGAGCAGGTGCGGGACAGCACCGACCTCGTTGGCATCATCGGCGAGTCGGTCGAGCTCAAGCGGATGGGATCGGACTACCGTGGCCCGTGCCCATTTCACGGCGGGACTCATCGCAACCTGGCGGTCATCCCCAAGAAAAATCTCTTCTACTGCTTCGTCTGCCATGCGGCCGGCGATGTATTTACCTACTTCATGAAACGATTCGGGATGGACTATCCCACCGCGGTGCGGGAAGTTGCGCGGCGGAGCGGGATCGTCATTCCCGAACAGACCAGCCGCAGCGGCCCCGATCCGCTGGAACCGCTCTACTCCGCGGTTTCGCTCGCCCAGGACTGGTTCGCCCGGCAGCTGGTCGAATCACCTGAGGCCGATGCCGCCCGACGTTACCTCGAAGGCCGGGGCCTGGACATGGAGACGGTACAGCCCCTCGGCCTGGGGTATGCGCCGGTGGGATCGGCGTTTCTCGAGGCGATGAAGAAGCACGATCTGGCTGATCCCGTTCTATTGGAAGCCGGCCTGCTCCACAAACGGGACGATGGCCGCATCTCGGCACGATTCCGCGGACGACTCCTCTTTCCGATTCACGATTTGCGAGGCCGGGTAGTGGGATTTGGAGGACGCATCCTGGGACAGGGTGAGCCCAAGTATCTCAATTCTCCCGAGTCTCCGATTTTTCACAAGGGGACGATGCTCTACAATCTTCACCTGGCCAAGCATGCGATCCGGAAGGCAGAGGCCGCGATCATCGTCGAGGGATATTTCGACGTGCTGCGACTGGTGATGGTGGGAATCGAGAACGTAGTCGCTCCACTGGGCACGGCGATGACCGGTGATCAATCGGTGCTCCTCCGCCGCTTCGCCCCGACGGCGATTCTCATGTACGACAGCGACGCCGCCGGGCAGCGCGCCACATTCCGGGCCGGTGATGAGCTGCTGCGTCGCGAGATTCGCGTGCGCGTTGTCACCATGCCGCCGGGCGACGATCCCGATACGCTGGCGAGGAAGGGTGGAGCGCCGGCAGTTGAGGCGGTGATCAGGGATGCGATTGATCTTCTCGAGAGAAAGATTCAGCTCCTGGAGCAGAAGGGATATTTCCGCGACGTTGAGCATCGGCGCGAGGCGCTCGATCGTTTGTTGCCGACGGTGAGAGCCACGAAAGATCCGATCACGCGAGATCTCTACCTCTCCCTCATCGCCGAGCGCACCGGCGTCGGCAAGGCGGTGCTCGAGCAGGAGCTGGCGCACGCGCCGCCACCGGCGCCTCCCATTCAATCCCGCACCGATGCTCGGCCGCCTCGTGCTGCTCCGCCGCGCAGTGCAGGCCGCAGACTCGGCGCCAACCAGGAACGCGCGATGCTCCGGGTCCTTGCCCATTTTGACGGCTGGATTGATCGCGCGCGCGACGATGTGCCCGCTCAATGGATGGAGGGTGCCGATACCCGCGAGATCTACCAGGCGCTCCTGGCTGAGAACCATCGAGACCTTCCGATCGAGATCCTGGAGAAGCTGTCGGCCGCGAGCCGGATCCTCTGGCAGGAAACCATGAAGCCCATGGTCGAGGCCGATGCCCAGGCCGCGGGAGACATCTACGAATCGGCACGGCAATATCTCGAGGCACGGCCACATTTCCGGGACTATGAACAATTCCTCGATCATTTGCGCCAGGCTGCCGGCCTGGATCAGAGCGCCCTTGCCGCGGAGCAACCCGCCAGGCTCAAGGAATTACGTCAGCGATTTCCCCTCGCGGCGGACAAGTTCCTCATGGGATCGGTCGGCAGCCAATTGCGTCAACCGCGGGCGGGGGGCCGATCGCGCTCGTGACCCTCTATATTGTGTATACCGTCTCATGAAACCCGATATACTGACCGGTAACCGCCGTTCACTGCCCGCCCTTCTTCTGAACTCCTGCTTGTGAGTGCCATGAATCCCGAACTTGGTAAACTGCTGGATCTGCAGGCCCGCGACCTTGAACTCCTCGATGTTGACACTCGCCTCCTTGAACTCGATGCCGAAACCGGCGTCCTCGATGAAGAGCTGAACCGCGCGAACGACGGCGTCGCCGCGATCGATCGCTCAATCGAGGCCGAGAAGAAGCGACGGGACGAACTGGAAGGAAAGGTCGAGCAGCATCGCCAGCACCAGGAGCGGCGGAAAGAGAAGCTCGAGTTCATGAAGACGCCGAAAGAAGTCGCGGGACTCATGGCGGAAATTGACCTCGCACGTTCCGCGCTGGGAAACGAGGAGAATGAATGGATTCGCGCGTCAGACCAGGTGAGCGGGCTGGAGACAAGGCGCGGTCAGGCCCAGGACGAGGTCGGGGTCATTCAGGAGCGGCAGAAGGAGGCCCGTGCGGCGCTGGACGAACGTCGTAAGGCGCTCGATTCGGAGCGGCGGGCTTTCGCGAAGCGTCGAGAGGCCAGTGCGGCCATTGTCCGGAAACCGCTGCTTCAGCGATACGACAAACTGCGCACTTCTTCCAACCGTCGCTCGATGGTCGTTGTTCCGCTGAACGGACCCGCGTGCGGTGCCTGCTTCACCACCGTTCCGCTGAGCCGGAGGACCGTGATCAAATCAGGCGAGGCGGTCGAAGGGTGTGAAAGCTGCGGCGTTATTCTGTACTTCGCGGAGTAATTTGGATGACGATACTGTCACACGACGAGCGTATCCTTTCGGCATGACTGCCGCAGCTCCAACGCAACCCCTCCGCTGGGTGATCTCCCCCGAGCCTGCCCCGGAGCAGGTTACCCAGCTCGCTCAGCTGCTCAACCTTCCGCAAACGCTTGCCGCTCTGCTCATCCAGCGCGGTTTCGGAGAACCCGATCGGGCGCGCGAGTTTCTCCGGCCATCGCTGGCTGCCCTGGCGGACCCACTGACCCTGGCCGGCATGGGCGAAGCGGTTACCGCCATCGTAACCACCGTCCGTGCCGGCGGCACCATCCTGGTCCATGGCGATTACGATGTGGACGGGCAATGCGCCTCGGCGCTGCTGACCCGGGCGCTGCGTCTTGCCAATGCAACAGTCATCCCCTTCGTGCCGCACCGATTGCGTGATGGCTACGATTTCGGACCCGCAGGCCTCAGCGCGGCCGTTGACTCAAAGGCCTCGCTCATCATCACGGTGGATTGCGGCATTACCGCGGTAGAGACGGTCCAGG
Organism: Gemmatimonadota bacterium; assembly: GCA_039932125.1. Lineage (GTDB taxonomy): Bacteria > Gemmatimonadota > Gemmatimonadetes > Gemmatimonadales > GWC2-71-9 > DASYPP01. The sequence goes on along the minus strand of JBDTQP010000097.1, from coordinate 2,688 downwards.
CGGCGCGTGCCACGGGTATCGATGTGATCGTCACGGATCACCATCTTCCCGGCACCATCGTGCCGCCCGCGAATGCGATCGTGAATCCGCAGCGACCGGACGACACGTCCTCGCTCAAGATGCTCTGCGGCACCGGTGTCGCGTTCAAGCTGGTCCAGGCGTTGGTACCGGCGCTCGGTCTTCCCGTGCATCTGCCGCTGCACCTGCTCGACCTCGTTGCCCTGGCCACCGTTGCGGACCTGGTTCCGCTCGTGGGTGAAAACAGGATCCTGGTCAAGCATGGGCTCAAGCTGATGCAGACGACCCGGTGGCCTGGCCTCGCGAGTCTTATCCGTATGACCGGCCGCGCCGAGCGTGAGATCAAGGCAAGTCATCTTGGTTTCATGCTGGGGCCCAGGCTGAACGCCGCCGGCCGGGTGGGAGACGCGGCCGATGGTCTCCGCCTCCTGCTCACGGACGATCCCGCCGAGGCCGATCGGCTCGCCGGCAAGCTCGAGGTGCTCAACACCGAACGGCAGGCGCTGGACCAGCAGATTCTCGAGGAAGTGCTGAAGCAGGTTGAAGTGAGCGATTTGGAGAACACTGCCGGATTTGTGATTGCCGGCGATGGTTGGCATCCCGGGGTGGTCGGCATCGTGGCGTCGCGCGTGGTGGAGCGATACGGCCGCCCCACCTTCATCGTGGCATTTGATGGCGACGTCGGGAAAGGCTCCGGCCGCAGCATTTCACGGTTCGATCTGCACGAGGCACTGGTCGGCTGCGGAAACTTTCTCGATCGATTCGGCGGCCACCACATGGCGGCGGGACTAACGATTCACCGGCCCCAGCTCACCGCGTTTCGCGAGCACTTCGCCGCGCTCGCGCGAGAGCAGCTGGACCCGGGAGACCTGGGACCCGAGCAACGGGTCGATCTCGAGGTGACGCTGGAGCAGCTCACCACCGATCTTGAAAAGCTCTGTCGCTACCTGGAGCCGTGCGGAATGGGAAATCCGGGGCCGGTCTTCGGCGTGCGCGGAGTCCGGTTCTCCAGCCGGAAGCGGGTCGGCAACGGACATCTCAAAGGTGTCATGGCGCGTGACGCGTCTACCATTGCGGCCATCGGGTTCGACTGGGCAGACCGGGTACCGTGGCTTTGCGACGATCCGGTGGACGTCGCTTTTCGGCTGGAATGCAATGAGTGGCAGGGCAGAGAGAGGCTGCAAGCGAGAGTTGTCGGGATATCGCCGGTGGTTAGTGGTTAGTGGTTAGTGGTTAGTGGTTAGTGGTTAGTGGTTAGTGGTTAGTGGTTAGGGTGAATTGGCTACGAGGTGGAAGCGCGGTGGCTCGCCCACGCGCGGTGTCATTCCGAGAGAGCGCAGCGAATGAGGAATCTCAGATCTAAGGTGTGCTGGGCGCTCGTGGTGCCGAAACATGTTGAGCGTGAGATCTCTCCCGCCGGTCGAGATGACACCTTGGGATTTCCAGAGATCACATTGCCATAAGCCATCAGCCATAAGCCCAGTATGCGATCCGCGATCCGCGAAATGCATTGCGAATAATCTCCGGACTCTACAAAGGCAGGCAGCTCATCGCGCCGAAAGACGAGCGCGTGCGGCCCACCGCTGATCGGTTGCGCGAAGCATGGATGAGCATTCTTCAGGCATCGATTCCCCAGGCGCGCGTGCTTGATCTGTTCGCCGGCAGCGGGGCGCTGGGGCTCGAAGCTCTGTCTCGTGGCGCGGCTTCCGCTGATTTCGTGGAGTTGAATCCGCCATCCCTGGCCGCGCTCAAGGAGAACATCGAGCTGGTCGGAGTCGGCGACCGGGCGACGGTTTATCGGGGAGACGCGATCCGGTTCGTTGAGAAGCTCGAAGCCGGGGCCTACGATGTCGTCCTGGCCGATCCGCCCTACAGCATCGATTTCGCCCAGCAGCTGGTGGCCCACTTCCGGCGAACGCCGTTTGCCCGCATTCTTTCTGTCGAACACCAGGCCAGAACCATCCTGCCGGGCGACGATACCCGCCGCTACGGAGACTCCGCTCTCACCCTCTGCTTCGCGCCATGACTCGAATCGCGCTGTATCCTGGGTCCTTCGATCCACCGACCCTGGGCCACGAAGATCTTATCCGCCGAAGCCTGGTGCTGGCCGACCACGTCATCGTCGCGGTCGCAACCAACTCGTCAAAAACACCGCTCTTCACTGTGCAGGAACGGCTCGATCTTCTCAAACAGATTGCGGGAGACCTTCCGGCCGTTCGCTTCGAATCGTTCGACGGATTGCTGGTCGACTTTGCGCGAAAGACCAACGCCACGATCATCGTCCGCGGCCTTCGGGCCGTCAGCGACTTCGAGTATGAATTCCAGATGGCTCTGATGAACCGTCAACTGCACTCCAGAGTTGAAACCGTCTTTCTTGTCCCGGCGGTCGATCAGACCTACTTGAGCTCGAGCCTTGCCCGGGAAGTGGCGCGCTATGGCGGGGACGTGAGCGCGCTGGTGCATCCCTCCGTCGCCGAAGCGATGCAGCGCAAATTTCGAAGCGGGGCAGCGGGGCGGCGGGGGGGCGGGGAAGGAGAAGAACGAATTGTGTAGGGACGCGATCAGGGCCAACTCTTAGGTTAACAGGGCCGATCTGAGATCGTCCCCTACGGCATTACCTTCGCCCAGCCGCCCAGCCGCCCAGCCGCCCAGCCGCCCAGCCGCCCAGCC
>JBDTQP010000096.1:0-10981 GCA_039932125.1 Gemmatimonadota bacterium | reverse complement strand
TCGCACCCGGTGCCATCCGCCGGTTTTCTCATCCCCGTATCGATACCACTTCCACTCACGGCACCGGTTGTACCCTGTCGGCCGCCATTACCGCAGGACTGGCGCTCGGCAGAAGCCTGGAGCGTTCGGTGGAAGATGCCCTGGATTATGTCCACCGGGCGATCCGGCAATCAACCCGCATCGGAGCGGGTCACGGCCCGCTCAATCACTGGGTTCCACCCTATACCGGGGGAAGAAAAGACTAGAGTCGCTCGATGACTCCTTCCACAATCCCAGCCAGCTTGTCCTTCACCGCTTCGGCAGCTTCCATTACTTCTGCATGCGACAGCGGGGTTGCACTGATGCCGGAGGCGGCATTGGTGATCGTCGAAATGCCGAGGCAGCGCATTCCCCGAGCTCGAGCAGTGATTGTTTCGACAATCGTCGACATACCGACCGCGTCCACACCGAGCCGCTCGAGCATCCGCACTTCGGCCGGCGTCTCGTAGCACGGTCCGACCATTCCTGCGTAGACCCCCTCATCGAGCGCTACCTGTCGCCTCGCCGCGACGTCCCGAGCGAGCCGGCGAAGTCCCCGATCATAGGGCTCCGACATATCGGGAAAGCGCTCCTCTCCTGCTGGAACCGGTCCCGTCAGCGGGTTTCGAAACGTCAGATTCACGTGGTCGGCAATCAGCATGAGCGTACCGGGCATGAAGGTCCGCCGCACCCCGCCGGCAGCATTCGTCAGCAGCAGGGTGGAAATGCCGAGGCCGGAGTAGACCCGCACCGGCAAGGCGCAGCGTTCCGCCGAATGCCCCTCATACAAATGGAATCGCCCGCTCTGTACCAGCACGTCGCGACCAGCAAGCCGACCGATGACCAGCTCGCCCTGGTGACCATACACGGTGGGAACCGGGAAGCCTGGAATGTCCCGATAGTGAATGCGGACTGCGGACTCGACTTTTTCGTGGAGGAATCCCAGGCCGGACCCGAGGACGACCGCAACGGTGGGGCGCCTGCCCTCCATTTTCCGCTGAACGAACGAGGTGGCCCGTTCTACCAGCCCTGGATCCAGCGTCTCATCAGTCACACACCTTGTCCTGCTGCGGCGATTGCGTCGATCTCCGACCTGACATCGGCCAGCATGCGTTGTTTTTCCGGCCAGCTGAGAAAGGCGGACTCAAAGCCGTGAAGGATCATCTCTTTTATCTCTGGCAGTTCGAAACCCAGCCGGGTGTGCGCCAGCCAGTATTCATCAGTAAGGGTCGTGGCGCTCATCAGCCAGTTGTCGGTCGAGAGTGTCACCACCAGTCCTTCATCATAGTAGAGGCGCAGGGGATGATCAGGGAGCGATTCCACCGCACGCGTCTGGACATTACTGGAGAGGTTGATCTCCAGCGGGATCCGGCGATCACGGATGTAATGTAAGAGACGAGTATCCTGAAAGAGTCTCGTGGCGTGGCCGATCCTCTGCGCGTGGCATTGGGTGACCGCATCGGCGATAGAGGCAGGTCCCGCCGCCTCGCCGGCATGGATGGTGATTCCGAGTTGACCCTCCGATGCGACATCGAAAGCGGCTCGGTGGTGGCTGGCGGGGCGCCCCGCTTCACCGCCGGCGAGATCGAACCCGACAACGCCCTCGTCACGCATGGCGACCGACACTCTGGCAATTTCCAGAGACACCGCCGGATCGAAATGGCGCAACGAGCAGTTGATGATCCCGGCGCGCACGCCGAACTCCCGCTCACCCGCTCGCACACCACGCAATTCGGCCGCAATGATCTCTTCGAGTTCCAAACCTCCGCGGCGACTCAGCTGCGGGCAGTAGCGTATCTCGATGTAGCGGACGCCATCGCGCGCGGCATCCGCAACCATCTCATACGCGACTCGTTCCAGCGCCTCGGCCGTCTGCAGCACGGCGACGGTGATATCAAACTTCTGGAGGTAGTCATCCAGGTTTCTCGCATCCTTCACGAACATGAAACGGCGGATTTCGTCGGGATCTGCGCCCGGCAATCTGGTGCCGGCCTCATCCGCCAGCTCGATCAGGGTCTCGGGCCGAAGCGAGCCATCGAGGTGGTTGTGCAGCTCCGCCTTGGGAAGCCGGGCTATCAGCTCACGTGTCAGCATCAGGCGATCGACGGGAGCTGACGACGACACGCAGAATCGCGCCGGGCGTAAGCGGATCATTCAGGTCCACCCGGATTGCACGCCCATCCGTCACGTAAGCCTCACCGGCAAGCACCCGCTCCCCCAGCGAGACATCCGCGGCGCGAATGGCCGCCAGCGTGTCGGAGTCATCGGGCACGTCGAACGGTTTTTCATTGATGAAAACTCGCATTGCTGGGAAAGTGGTCGGAGTGTGAAGTATTCGCGTCAATGCCCGACGATGAAACGCGGATCCTCCGGAATTGGGACCGGCTGCGGCAACCGGCGAAGATATGCAATCAGCGCGTCCAGATCGGTTACTCCCGTGCGTTCCCTTGCAAGCTGAATGCGGCTGAGCGGCGAGTTTTCACCGGCGCCGGCGTTGACGTTCGTCGCGAGAGTATAGGAACCGTGATCCTCGAGACGGCGGCCATTCGGCAACCGGACCTCGCGCACGCGCTTCCCTGTCTCTCTTGTGCTGTCGTAGAAGACCTGCAGGCCCGAGATATGAACTTCCGGGCTGCCGTTTCTGAGAAGGTCCTCCAGCAGGGCCCGAAGCTCTCGACCGTTGAGCCGCAGTCTGACGAGCTCATCCTGGTCGGGCAGGACCCGGAATACCTGGGCGTACGTCACGCTCCCAGCGGAGAGATCGCCACTGATTGCGGCACTGTTCACAACCCCGAAGTCCGTGCGTAGTGCGTTGCGGAAGGCATCGGCCACGAGGTTGCCGAGCGCGTATTGGGCACCCCGTCGTGGGGCTGGCAGCGAAAGGGTGGCAATCGGTCGACTGATCATGGAGTCGGAACGCTGGCGGAACCCGGTCACCAGCCGCTGCATTGCCGTGTCGGAGCCAATTTTCGCTGACGCGAGCGGAATGAGTCGCGCGTGAAGCTCGCGCGAATCGACGAGAGTTTGAACTACATCCACGACGGCGACGTTCCCCGCATTGGCTCCGGGCCCGACCACCCGGATACCATTGACCACGGTGTTGGCAACCTGAAGGTTGTGGCCCGCCACAATCAGGTCCACCGAGCCGGAATCCAGACTGCGTGCGAGATCGATCAACGGCCCGGTGCAATCACGGGGCGCGTCGGTGTGACAGTCGGCGCCTTCGTGCGCCAGTACAATGACGAGGTCAGGATGCTCTGACCTGGCGGCGGCAATTGCCTCGGCGAGCGAGCCGGGGCCGGCGACATGAAGTCCCTTGAGCAGATCCCCGCGTACGGTTGAATTTGTTTCCGGCGTGAGATATCCCACCACGGCCACGCGCAGTCTTCCCGCGGTGAGAATTTTGTACGGCACACCCCAGTCCGGCCTCCGGCCAGTGGCCGAGTCCACCAGGTTTGCGACCAGCCAGGGGTAGTGCGCTTCGGCCATCCGCTGCTGCAGCGTGTCGATCCCCCAATCGAAGTCGTGACTTCCAACCACCGCTGCGTCGATGCCCATCAGGTTCAAGGCGGCGACGGCGGAACGCCCAAACTCGAGATTGGATGCGAGCGCACCTTGCATCGCATCACCGCCATCCAGCCGGAGATCGGCGCAGCGACAGGCGGACGTCAGGCTATCCATGAGGCGCTTCATGGCCGGCATACCGCCCGTGGGACGGTCGGCCCCGTCGGCCGGGTCAGCGATCAGCGCGCCATGAAGATCACTCATGGCAAAAATTCGAAGCAGCAGCGTGTCGCGAGGCGGCGGAGCCTGGACCGGCTCGGGGGTCGGCGCAAAGAGGCGACGTGCAGCCCTCGCGGCCTCATCAGGCACGATGTGCCAGCTGGATGCGCTAAAATCATCGGCCCGAAGCACCCCCCGCCCGTGCATATCCGCCACAATCAGATCCCGGATGTTCTCCTGGTGATCGTACACCACGGGCGCGCCGGCGAGCATGGAGAACCCGCCACCACCTGACTGCCGCATGCTGGGGAGTGCGAGGGTAAACTGGTCGGAAGGATCCACGGGCTTGCCTCGGACCGAGAGCCCGCGAATGCGATCACCCGGCGGAAGTCTCAGGTCTATTGCATACTCCGCCCCGGTCACGACATCAAAACTGGTTCCGGGAATACCCTCATTCAGGGTGATGCGCCCCTGCCCGTTGTTAACGAAGTAGCGTGCGCTCTGTTCGAGATATGCCTTCAGTTGCTTTCCCGTAATGCGGATGCCGATGAGGGTATTCTCCGAGGGATACCATGCGAGGACCTGCCCCAGTGTCGCTTCGCCTGCGTGAAGCCCGATATGGGTATCGAATACCGGTGTGGAGGCGAGATCGGTGCCCGCATGTCGCAGCTCCAGGTCCCCGAGATAATTCATGAGCGGTGTCGGCTCGGTCCTGGCGGTCGTGGCCGGCATGTCGACTGAAACGTTCCCTACCGGGGTCAGAAGCCAGTGACGCACAGCATCGTCACGCGCAACGAGTCTCCTCGTCAGCGAGGGTGATTGCTCGACATGCGCAAGCGAGAGGATCTGACCCTTGTAGTGTATCGGTTTCCAGCCTTCACTGCCCCGTTGCAACGTCACGTGCATGATCGAAAGACTCTGGGCAAATTTTCCAGGCTGGACGAAATGAACGCCATTCAGCACAGAGTCGGCCATCTCCCCATGGCTATGACCCAGCACGACGACATCGGGATGGGTCGTCGAGTTCCCGGCCAGCGATGCGGCCGCATGCTCAGGCCCAACGCCGGCGGTGTCGTACGAGCTCGAACCGTCCATGCCGGCATGCATGAGCACAATCAGCAGATCGACATCTGGACGAAGAGCCCGGAGCACCCGCTGGGCTGCTCCTCCAATTGCAGATATCCTGGCCTTCCCGCGCAGCATTTCCCGATTCCACACCATAGGAGACGGGGTGGTAAACCCGGTGATGCCGACTCGCACTCCACTCCGGGGAACGACGACGTAGGACGGGAATACCAGAGTATCGGCTGGCAACGTGTAGATGTTCCCACTGACAAATGGAAACGTTGCACTCCGCATGGCCCGCAGCATGAAGGGCACACCCCAATCAAAATCGTGATCACCCGGGGTTGCGGCATCGTAGGCCATGGCTCCCATTGCATCCACAACGGGATGGGGGTCGACCTGGGCAGCTCCGCCATAGTAGGCAGCAAAGGCGTCGCCCTGAAGAAGGTCGCCGGCGTCAACCAGCACCACCTCCCCGGGATATTGTCGTCGCAGAGAATCGACGACCGAGGCCGCCCGCGTGAGTCCCCCCGCGAACGGCCGCTCACCGAGGTAATCCCAGGCGGTGGCGTGGCCGTGCACATCCGTGGTGGCGACGATGACAACGTGAGCTGTGTCGGGGGCCTGCATGCTCAAGGCGAGCAGGATGGGGAGAAGCATGATCAAAGTTATAGACCGGCGTCCGTAACGGAAAGGACACGGCGGAGAATGCTCTCACGCGCCTTTCATCGAACGGCGAGGACTTGCGTCCGGGGAACTCCTGCGATATTCGTTTAGCCGCATATGCCGCCCGGATCCACAACCACCACGCTCCTGCTCACTGTGTCCGAGCCGACTCGGCTGCGCATTCTCAACTGCCTGGCGGCCGCTCCCCTGTTCGTCTCTGACCTGCAGGCTGTCCTGGAGCTCCCCCAGCCCACGGTATCCCGGCACCTGAAGGTGCTCCGAAGCGCTGACATTGTCCGTGACACACCGATCGCGCAATTCGTCCTGTACCGGCTTCGGCGCGGGTCTGATCCGCGGGGCCGGCTCCTGACGGCGATTCTGGATGCGGTGAATCATGATGAAGTAATGAGGAGTGAGCGACACCGTGCCGCCGATCGAAGCCGGTCGCATACCCGGCTCAGGGTGGAAAGTGATCCTGCGGAGAGCGAGCGCTGATGCACCGACGGCAACCACCGCCCAGGTCCCAGGCACAGCCACTCCGGGAGAATCCGGGCGCCACTGATGTGAACAGCACGAGGGGAGAGGCCCACGGCATGACCCATCGAATACTCGTGGTGGATGATGAGCCGGATATCACGGCGCTCGTGGCCTATCACCTGGCCAGGGCGGGGTTCCGCGTCTCCACAGCAGCGACGGGGCCCGAGGCGCTGCGAGCATCGCGCGAGGAACGTCCCGACATCGTGATCCTGGATGTCATGCTGCCTGGTGCATCCGGGTATGACGTTCTCGAGGAAATGAGGCGCCGGGAAGAAACCCGTCATGTCGGTGTCATTCTGCTGACGGCGAGACGCGAAGAAGCCGATCGTATCCGGGGGCTCTCCCTGGGGGCCGACGACTATCTCACCAAGCCGTTTTCTCCCCAGGAGCTCACCCTCCGGGTGAACGCGGTGCTTCGGCGCCTTGGCGCGCCGGCCGTGAGGGCGGGGTCGTCCCTGAATGCAGGACCTGTCCTGATCGATCAGTCTTCCCACCGGGTGACCGTCGATGGTCGTGAGCTTGATCTCACGGCAACCGAGTACAAGCTCCTTCTCACGCTGCTCGAGCGGCGCGGCCGGGTGCAATCACGCCCCCAGCTGCTGGAGACGGTGTGGGAAGCGCAACCGGACATTCAGACCCGCACCGTTGACATGCACGTGCAGCGGTTGCGGGCGAAGCTCGGCGATGCGGGCAGCTACATCGAGACGGTTCGTGGCTTCGGGTACCGCTTCCGGGGAACCGATCGCCCGGGTTCGTCCAAGTGAAATTCGCCGGCCGGCTGGTGCTGGGGACCGTGATGGTACTGTTGCTCAGCGTGGTCGTTCTGCTCTCGATGTCCGAGGTATCGCTTCGACATGATCTCGAGGAGGACTTCGCGGTCGCCCTCACCCGCGAAGCGAAGCTCATCCGCGAAACGATTCCCCGGGACAGCGCACTCTGGCAATCCGAGGTTCGCCGGCTCAGCGCGCAGAGCGAGCACCGCATTACGCTGATCGATCGCGGCGGCGTTGTGCTCGCGGACAGCGATGTCCCGGGCGATCAGCTCGCTACGCTGGAAAACCACGCGACGCGGGCGGAGGTGCGGTCCGCGCTGGGGGGACAGGTGGGGCGTGCCGTCAGGGGCAGTGCTTCCATCGGATCTACGCTGATGTACGTCGCGGTGCCGGGAGGTCCCGGCGTGGTGCGCGTCGCGGCTGATCTCAGCCAGGTGACGGAGACCGTTCGACGAGCCCAGCGGTCCGTTTTTCTCGCCGCCGTGATCGCCCTCCTCGTCGGTTGCGTGCTCGCCGTCGTGGCCGGACGCTCGATCGCGCAGCCGCTGACGGCTATTTCGGGTGCGGCGCGGGCCATTGCGGCAGGGAATCTTCCCCGCTTTCCCCACTCCGGCATCCCCGATATCGATGCACTCGTAGGCGCCCTTCGGCAGATGCACCTGCAGCTGGCGGAAAGGTTTGATGAGCTGAGGAGAGAGCAGGCGGAAACCAGTGCCATGCTCGAGGCAATGGTCGAGGGAGTGATCGCGGCAGACGCCCGAGGGCGAGTGATCCTGGCGAACGAAGCCGCCCGACGGCTGCTCGGCTACGACTCGGGGTCCCCCCTTCCCGAATTGCGCCAGCTCTTTCGAGCCAGGCCTGCGCGGGAAATTGTCGACGCGGCATTGAAGGGCGAGGCGGTATCCGATCGCGATATCGAAATTGACGGGCAGACGTTGCAGGCCAGCGCTCGATCGTTGCCAACCGGCGGGATGGTCATGGTCCTCATGGATCAGACCGAGATGCGCCGGCTGGAGTCAGTTCGTCGCGATTTTGTGGCCAATGTCTCTCACGAGCTCAAGACGCCACTCACGTCCATCTCGGGGTACGCGGAAACACTGATCGCCGACCGCCCCGACTCGCAAACTACGCAGCGCTTTCTCGAAGTCATTCTCAACAACGCCCGGCGAATGCAGCGGCTGGTCGACAGCCTGCTGGATCTTTCGCGCATCGAATCGGGAAGCTGGCAGCCCTCCCCCGAAGCCGTCGATATCAGTTCTGCCGCGCGCGAGGTGCGGGAGGGTCTCCAGGACCTCGCCCGCGAACGCGGAGTCGTGCTGGAAACAGATCTGAGTCCCGATGCGCGCACGATCGTCGCCGATCCCGACGCGATTCGGCAGGTGCTCACCAACCTGGTGGACAACGCAATCCGGTATACGGCTGAGGGCGGAAAAGTAGTGATCACCTCCCGGAAACAGGATGGAGAAGCGGGCCTTGGAGTGGTAGACACCGGGAGCGGGATCGCGCGAGAGCATATCGGCCGAATTTTCGAGCGGTTCTACCGGGCTGACCCGTCGCGTTCCCGCGACGAAGGAGGTACCGGGCTGGGACTCGCCATCGTCAAGCATCTGGTGGAGGCGCATGGAGGCCGCGTCTTTGCGGAAAGCGAACGGGGGAAGGGAACGGCGATTACCTGCTGGTTCCCGCTGTTGCTGCAAGATGGAAATGCCGGCCCGCCTGAGAACCCCTCCTCAAAGGCATAATCGTTACCTCGGCATCACCCGATCGTGTCGATTCGGCGACACCTTCGACTGCATGACATACCCAGCTCTTCACTCCCGCGATTTTGCTGCGTCCCTCCCCAATGCCACTGTCACCGTTGGAATGGGCGAGGCTATCGATGGCCAGTCACTCGAAGGGCTTCGCGGCCACCTTCGAAAAATCCCCATAGCGCCACGTCGCCTCAGCATCGACTGCGGCCCGGTCCGCTCGGTCGACCCGGTGGGCGCAGCACTGCTCTGGCTCCTCTGCCTGGAAACCGAGAGGAGCACCGGCATGAGAATCAACCTCATCGACCTTCCGCGGGTACTCGTTCAGCGCCTTCGCAACCACCCGCTGCTGGAGTACGTCGGCGGAGGCGACGACATTTTCGCTGACCCGTTCGCGTCCAACCAGCCGAGCGCGAGGTGAAGTACCACCTCGGGGCGGAACGCTGAAAGTGCCGGACTGTTTCACCTCCCCACACGACTGCGGCGCAATCTCGAGCCGGGGCCGTCTGTTCTTCGAAATTCTCCCGAAAAATGGCATCGTTACCTCGTCGTTACCTCACATACTGCAATTCGTGACTGCAGTAGGCTGTTTTACGTGCACGCAAAAGACACGAATACCGGCCGTCACCCATTTCACGAGGACCACATGCACTGTGTCGTAAGAAGGATCGCCCTGGTTTCCGCATTCGTCGTGGCAGGGGCATCACCAGCGCTGGCGCAGAATCCAAACGTCACGGTCAATGGTGTCGTGTACAGCCAGTTCGCGTACCAGCTCAAGAAAGACAGCGTCACCGACTCGCATCTCAACAACTTTGATGTCACCCGGGCCTACATCAACGTTCTCGGCAAGTTTCCGGCTGGCGTCGGTACCCGGGTCACTGCGGATATTTATCGTATCAGCGATGGATCCCTGTCGTATCGGCTCAAATACGCCTACGTCACCTATACCCCGGACAGCAGCCACATAACCCTCAAGTTCGGCCAGGTGCAGACGCCGTGGGTCGATTTCGAAGAGGCGCTCTGGGACTACCGGATGCAGGGGACCGTCGCCCTCGACCGTAACAAGTATCTCTCCTCGTCCGATTTCGGCGCGGCCGTCGACGGAAGCTGGGGCTTTGAGCGCCTGAATCTCTCGGCTGGTGTCTACAACGGTGAGAACTACAACGGCGGCACCGGCGATCAGCGGAAGGACGTCATGGCACGCGCGTCCTTCCGCCTGATGGAGACCAACCTCGCCGGCCGGGTGGGTGGACTTCGCCTTACCGGTTATGCGCAGACCGGCAAGCCCACGGGTGGCGGTGAACGCCAGCGCATCGTCGGAATGCTGAGCTACAAGTCCAAGCGCCTGACTCTGGCCGGGGAGTACGCCGCGACCAAGGACAGCAACACCTCCGTGTCGGTCGCGCAGGTCAATGGCCAGGTGATCAGCGGATTTGCCGTGCTGAATATTCCGAACACCAGGTTTGCGCTGATTGGACGTGTCGATATCGTCGACCCCAATAAGGACGTGTCCGGCAGCGACAAGCTCACCCGTTTCATTGCGGGCGCCTCCTATATGGTGTCCCCCAACCTTCGAGTGCTGGCCGATATCGATAACCTGTCCCGCGAGGACAACCCGTCAACGAACTCGTTCAATGCGACCCGTTCGCAGGCGCTTTTCCAGCTGGAGTACAAGTTCTAGAGGACAAACCAGAAGGGCACGCGCCTACCGGGACGTGCCCCGGTTCCATACGCTCGTTATAAACTCAAAAAAGGGAGTGCAGGATGAATCGCATGGCGTTTGCCGGCGCAGCAATGATTGCCGGCCTGGTTGCGGGGACACCACTCTCCGCGCAAAATCTCACGGGTGCGGGAGCCACCTTCCCGAATCCGATCTACACGAAATGGTTCGACGCCTTCCATCAGAAGACCGGCGTCCAGGTGAACTACCAGTCCATCGGTTCCGGCGGCGGGATCCGTCAGTTTACCGAGGGCACAGTAGACTTTGGTGCGACCGACGGCCCCATGACGATGGATCAGATGACCGCGGTGGGTGGACACGTCTTCCACATCCCGACGGTCATGGGTGCCGTCGTCCTCACCTACAATCTTCCGTCGATCGGCACGACCCAGCTCAAGTTCGACGGAGCGACGATTGCGGATATTTTCCTGGGGAAGATCACCAAGTGGAACGACCGCCGCATCGCCGCGCTGAATGCCGGCGTGAACCTTCCGAACCAGGATATCATCGTCGTCCACCGCTCCGACGGTTCGGGCACGAGCTACATCTTCACCGATTACCTGTCCAAGGTTTCACCGACCTGGAAGAACCAGGTCGGCTTCAATACCGCGGTGAACTGGCCGGTGGGACTGGGCGGCAAGGGCAACGAGGGCGTGACCCAGCAGGTGAAGCAGACGGAAGGTGCCGTCGATTTATGGCGGGAGCTTTGACGAGCCGTTCCAGCCGGGGGC
>JBDTQP010000095.1:0-10993 GCA_039932125.1 Gemmatimonadota bacterium | reverse complement strand
GCGCGCCGCGAGCATGGTGGATGTTCCGCGCTTTTGGTCACCAGCGGGTTGCCCTTCTCGATGGAGGGATCAGGAAATGGCGCGCGGAATCGCGCGCGCTGGAGAGCGGTGTTGTGGCTCGTCCTCCAGCTCGATTCAACGCGGCACTCCGCCACCGGCAATTCCGGGACATTGTCGCAATGAGGGCGAACCTCTCGGATCACCAGGAACAGGTGCTGGACGCGAGATCGAGTGGGCGTTTCAACGGAACTGAGGTCGAGCCGCGTAAGGGTCTTCGGGGCGGACATATCCCGGGAAGCCGGAACCTGCCGTATACCGAGCTGGTCGCGCCCGATGGCACTCTGCACACGGCAGCGCAGCTCCGGGAATTGTTTACGGCATCGGGCATTGACCTCTCCCGTCCCATCGTGACAACATGCGGATCCGGAGTGACCGCCTGCGCGTTACTGCTTGGACTCTCGCTCGCCGGGGCGCCTGAAACTGCCCTGTATGACGGGTCGTGGACTGAATGGGGCGGCCAGGCAGATACCCCGGTTGAACCGGACGTACGTCAGTGAATGATTTCTTTTGCGTCTCCTTTTCCTTGAAATCGATTGCAACATCTTCAGGCTAGAACAAGCATGGGAAAGCGGATAGTACTCTGCCTTGGCATCGCGGCGGCGGTCTTGTCGTGCGGTGGCGGGGATCCCATCAGGCCCTCTGGTCCTTCTACTATGATCAAGCTTGCGGGAGATGGCCAGATTGCGCTCCCCGGCGCGGTTCTGCCGGAGTCGCTGGTCATTGTCGTGGAAGATCAACAGGGGAGTGGTGTCAGCGGGGTGACGGTGAGCTGGCAGGCTGCCGGGAGTGGTACGGTAGCCCCGGCCTCCGCCGTGACCGACGTAATCGGACGAATCGCAGCTCGCTGGACAGTAGGAACTCTGGGGAACAACACCGTCACCGCGACAAGTGGCTCGCTCTCCGTCACGTTCACGGCAACCGTCACGAACAACCCCCCATCTCAGCTCGGGATTAATACGCAGCCATCCGATGGCCAGAGCGGCGTGCCGCTTCCGACCCAGCCTGTCGTTCAGCTCCTCGATGGGAGCGGTGCAGCGGTAGCCCAGTCGGGAGTCAGCGTAGCGGCATCGCTCGCCCCCGGCTCTTCTCCCTTCGCGTCGCTCGACGGCAATGCAATCGCGGTGACCGCATCCAATGGGCAGGCCTCGTTTCCGGACCTGGGAATCACTGGTCCAGTTGGGAACTACACATTCAAGTTCACGGCTTCGGGTTTGACGGCAGTGAACAGTGCGGCCATCGCATTATCTACGATAAGCGGTCGAGTGCCCCTCATCGACATGGGAAACCGCACCTACCTGGGGTTCACCGGTCGGCTGTATCCCGGATCCAACGTCATGCCCTCGGCCCACGCCCAGGCCGCCGCTGCCCGGGCGAGGAACATCGAGCCGCTTAACGCCGCGGGAAACCCGAGCCCAGGTGGCAAGTTCGTTCTGCTTTCAGTGGGAATTTCCAATGCGGCTCAGGAGTGGTGCGACGTCGTCAGTTTCCCCTGTACGTCGTGGAGCTTTACTGGCCAGGCGCTCGCCGATAACGCGGTCAACCATAGCTCCTTGGCGATCATGAACGGCGCCCAGGGTGGTCAGACCACCCAGTTCTGGGACTCCCCTACGGACCCGGACTATGATCGGGTCCGCGACAGTGTGTTGACGCCCATGGGCCTCACCGAGGCCCAGGTCCAGATCGTCTGGCTCAAGACATTCAATGCGGATCCCACTGTCAGCTTGCCCGCGGCAAACGCGGACGCAATCCTCCTCGTCACCCAGTACGGGAACATTCTTCGGGCACTCAAGGTCCGCTATCCCAATCTGCAGATGGTGTTTATGTCCAGTCGCATCTATGGAGGCTACGGCCTCACCGGGCAGAACCCGGAGCCGTATGCCTATGAGACTGGCTTTGCGGTCAAATGGACCATCCAGGCCCAGATTGACCAGATGGCCAATGGCGGCACGGTAGTTGATGCCCGAGCTGGTGATCTGGACTATGGATCGATTGCCCCCTGGGTAGGATGGGGCCCATATCTCTGGGCAGATGGGCTGAATCCCCGGTCCGATGGGCTCACCTGGCTCTCGTCCGATATGGAATCCGATGGTACGCATCCGGGCATTCCCGCTGAGACAAAGGTTGGCAACCTTCTGCTCCAGTTCTTCAAAACCGATATTCACAGCTCCTGCTGGTTCCTTGCCGGAGGGACCTGCCCATAGATTCTTGCCGTTTGTATCGCACTAACTAGTTTCCATTTTCTCATTGCACAGCTGCGCACTGCGCGCTCACTGCTGGCGTAGTTGTCTTGAGTGGGGGTTTGGGAGGATGGCAGAAACGATACGCAGGCAACGCCGAGTTCCTTCACGCCCTGACGCCACGCGCCTGGGCGTTTTCCTGCTCCCCACTGTGCTTGCCTTCGCCCTTGCCTGTCACGGGGATACCAAGCTGGGTCCGCGATTTGGTCCGGCTTCCATAACTGCTCACGTTCCCCTGCAGCAGGATGCCCTGGTCGCTTCCCAGGTAGCGCTCGCGCCCGCAGTCCTGGTGTCCAGCGAAGACGGAACTCCCGAACCCGATATCGAAGTTGAGTTCAGAGTGCTGAGCGGGGGTGGCAGCATTGAGGCGAGCTCGATGCTGACCGGGGCGGATGGAGTGGCGAGTGTGAAATCCTGGACACTGGGCACGCTTGCGGGATCCAATTCCCTCGTTGCGACTGTTGCCGCGCTGCCGGGGATTGCGGTGACGTTTACAGCCACGGGATCACCGGGCCCCGTCGCTCAACTCAACCTGACACCCTCGCCGCCTTTGACAACCGCAAGCGGCGTTCTTCTGTCCCCCCAGCCCGTCGCTCAGCTGAGGGATACATATGGAAATCCGGTTGCCGCTCCCGGCCTTACTGTAAACATTACGCTCGAACAGCCGTCCGCGGCGGTGCTTATTGGCACGGCCTCTAGTGTGACGGATGCGAGCGGCAAGGCGACGTTCACCGATCTCCGCCTGGAGGGCCCCGTCGGTGATTACGCGCTCGACGTGAGCGCGGCCGGTCTGCCGGATGTCATCGCACCGATCCATGTGCTGCCCGGTGCTCCGGCAGAACTCGTGGTAGAGACACAGCCATCGTCCACGGCGCAAAGCGGCATTCCGTTCGCAAACCAGCCGGTCATTCAAGTTCAGGACCTGAGTGGAAATCCGGTATTCCAGGCTGGCATCGTTGTAACGGCGGCGATCGCGTCAGGTGGCGGTTCTCTCACCGGGAATGCCCAGGCGCTTACCAGTGTGAATGGGGATGCCAGCTTTACCAACCTGGCCATCGCGGGCTCTGCCGGAACGAGGACGCTTGTTTTCAGCTCACCCGGAACAGCGACACAGATCTCGCTTCCCATCACTGTGGGAGCGGGCTCTCCAACGGTAATCACCCGGCTCACTGGCGATGGTCAGACTGGGCTTGCGGGCACCGCGCTTCCCGTCGATCTCTCGGTGAGTGTCGAAGATGGAGGAGGCAACCCAATTTCGGGGATCTCCGTCATGTTTTCGGTCGCATCCGGCGGTGGCCAGATTGCAAATGCCAATGCGATCAGCAATGCGCAGGGCATCGCCTCAGCGGGTCCGTGGACACTCGGATTGATCCCCGGCCCGAATTCCGTCACCGTATCTATCCAGGGCCCGCCACTCGTCACCGCCATGTTCACCGCCACCGGGACGGCGGGAAATCCTTCGCGCCTGGCACTGATGAGCACCCCAGTTACCGCAGCGGTGAATGGAATCTCCCTGTCGCCGGCACCGCTGATTCGGCTGGAAGACATGAACGGAAACCCGATTGCACAGGCGGGGGTGAGTATTACCGCTTCGATCGCAAGTGGCGGCGGAACGCTTGGCGGTACGATCACTCGAATGACCCAAGCCGATGGAACGGCTGCCTTCACCAATCTCACAATCGCGGGCCTGTCTGGTCCGCAAAAGATCTCCTTCACGGCGCCATCGTTCATCGGGGTCACAACAGGACAGATTGATCTAAGCGCCGGTGCCGCTGCGATCCTCAGCATCAGTGCCGGCGACAACCAGAGTGGCACGCCGGGTACGCCGCTTCCCATTGCTCCCGCTGTACAGGTTACGGATGTCGGCGGAAATCCCGTTGCGGGGGTTACCGTCCATTTTGCGGTGACGAGTGGTGGCGGGAACATCGCGGCCACCACTTCGACAACGAACACTCAGGGCGTAGCCACCAGCGGGGTATGGACGCTTGGTGTCGCCCCAGGATCAAACATCCTGGCGGTGAGTGTTGCTGGTCTTGCCGGCAGTCCGTTGTCTTTTACTGCCACCGGGATCACCGGACCTCCGGCATCAATCGTCGTGCTGTCTGGAAATCAGCAGATTGGAGTAGCCGGAATGGTGCTGGCCGACTCACTCGCCGTGGAGGTGCTGGACGCGAGCGGGATCGGAGTGCCCGCGGTCTCGGTGGGCTGGACAGTTTCGCCTGGTAATGGGGCTGTTACACCTGCCGCTGTATTGACGGATCCGAACGGTAGAGCGGCTGTGACCTGGAAGCTGGGCAATTCGGCCGGGCAACAGGCGGTAAACGCATCGGTCAACGGCTTCTCCGCGCAGTTCACTGCCACGGCAGGAGCCGGGGCGCCAGCTCAACTGGCGATGTTGGTGCCCCCGACTTCCTCGGTGAGTGGCGTCATCCTGACTCCCGCGCCAGAGGTGCAGCTCAAGGACGTGCACGGAAATATCACCGCCCAGGCACAAGTGGATGTCGTAGTCGCTATCGCGTCTGGCGGCGGAGCGATAAGCGGGACACTGTCGGTGCCTACGGATCTGAGCGGCATCGCAACCTTCTCTGACCTCGCGATCACGGGAAGCGCCGGCCCGAGGACGCTGAGGTTTACCTCGGCCGGTCTTACTCCCGCCACCAGCGCGCCGTTCGATATCTCGGTCGGGGCGATCGCCTCGGTGCAGGTCACTCCGGCAACAGTCAGCCTGCTGGTTGGACAAAGTGACTCGCTTGCGGCGGTTGCGAAGGACGTCGGCGGGAGCGTTCTTCCCGGAACGGCGTTTACCTGGGCTTCCACTGACAGCGCGGTGACAACTGTTGATTCCGTGGGCAGAATCGTCGCGCGATCCGTCGGGTCTGCGAAGGTTTTTGCTTCGGTCGCGGGACTCAGTGACACGGCGATCGTGAATGTCGCCCTGGTTCCCGTGGCATCCGTCGTCATCGATCCCCCAACCGCGACGATACTCCAGGGAACCACCAGTACCTTGACGGCGACCGCGCTCGATTCAATTGGTGGTGTCCTCACTGGTCGCGCATTCACCTGGACCACGAGTGACGCGGCTATCGCGACTGTCAGCCCCACGGGTCTCGTCGCGGGTACTGGACCGGGCACGGCGATGATTGTGGCCGGCTCTGGAGGCAAACGAGACACGGCGATCGTACAAGTCACTCCCGTGTCCAATGCGATGCAGCTCGCCTTTTCGAGCTACATCGGCGGGTCCCAGCAGGACCAGGTGCGTGACATCGCGACCGATCTCCAGGGGAACATCTATGTTGCTGGCGGCACCATGTCGCCGGATTTTCCGGTGACGCCGGGTGCCCTTGATCGAACGTTCAACGGCACGTATGACGCCTACGTTGCGAAGCTGACGCCCAACGGAACCCTGCTCTGGGCGACGTTTCTCGGTGGACCCAATTATGACCGCATCTATGCCATCGAGGTGGACGCCCTCGGATTCATCTACGTGGCCGGTCGTGCCGGAGCGGGATTCCCCGTAACCCCGGGAGCATTTCAGACAAACTTCGAGGGCAGTCCGGATGATCCGCCCTATGGCCCGCAGGACGGATTCGTGTGCAAGCTCGCTCCCGACGCGGCGGCGATTGTCTTCTGCAGTTACTTCGGTACTACAGATATGAGAATCGTTCGCGACATCGCGGTCGATGCGCAGGGTGGGATCTACCTAGGGTCGTCCTCGGATAGTGGCAGCTTCCCCGCGTCATGGTTCGTCAACGGCGCGCAACCGAATCGTGCCGGTGGCCTGGATGGCGTCGTCGCCAAAATTTCGCCCGACGGTTCTCAGGTTCTCTGGGCGACGTACATTGGCGGATCCGCCGATGAAGCCGAAGAAGCGTCTATCAAAGTCAATGCGCAGGGTGAGGCGTATGTGCTCTACACATCCGGATCAATAGATGCGCCGACGCCGAACGGTTTCAGTCATACCCTTCACGGTCCCCGTGACGTTTACCTGGTAAAGCTCTCGAGGAATGGAGACCAGCTGCTCTTCGGAACTTTCCTCGGCGGAAGCAGTGGAGAGCACGTGGAGACCCACGAGCTGATCCTGGATTCGCAAAGCAACCCCGTGATTGCCACGGGAACCAACTCTCCCGACTTTCCGACCACGCCCGGGGCGTTCCAGCCCGGCTTAGGCGGGATTGGCGGGGTCGGGTTTGGTCAGGGAACCAATTACGGCGGCGATATCTTCGTCGCGAAAATATCGGCGGACGGGAGCCAGTTGCTCGCCGCTACCTATGTCGGAGGTCCTGAGGGTGAAGGGGCCGAAGGTATCGGCATAGATGCGCAGGATAACGTCTACGTGTCAGGGGTAACCTATTCGCCGAATCTGGCGTTCCTCAGTGGGGGGTATCAGCCGCAGATCGGTGGCGACGCCGACCTGATCATCCTCAAACTAACGCCGGACCTGAAGACGCTGCTTTATGGAACCTATCTCGGCGGTACTGACCAGGACTATGGAAGAACGGCGATTGCCACACCGGGAGGCGACTTCATAGTTGGCGGAAACATTCTCTCGACCGACTGGCCAGTCCTTGCGCCGTTCCAGTCATTCAATCATGGCGGACTGGAAGGCGTCGTGGCCAAATTCCACTGATGTCCGTGCGAGTGAACGAGGGATACGAAAACGGACCTCCAGGCGGAGGTCCGTTTGTTCTGTGGCAAGTCAGCGAATGCGGTTTGCGATCGCCAGAAGATTGGTCTGGTCAGTACGTCCGGCCAGAGAGATCCAGAATCCGCCTCGGTCTACCCACTGAGCGACGCTTACGCCACCGGGTGTGGTGCTGATGGCAATGCTGGGTTCGCCGCCCTGACTGCGATCCAGTCTCTGCTGGTCGAGAATGATGCGTCCTTCTGAGGTATTGTAGACCACTCGAACCACCGCGCGCTTCGGATCCGCGCCAGGCAGAATAGTCCCCTGCGCGACTTCCACCGTCTCCGGGGTCATTCCCTGTATCAGCCGAACAGTTCCGGACAGTGCATTGATGGCCTCACCCAGTGAGACCCGGGTGAATTCGGTGGGAAGCACCGGGGGACTGCTCGGAGCCGCCGCCGCCGCAGTGTCCTCACCCTGAGAGGCTCCCGGGCTCGCGCCAGGACCCTGCTCGGCGCGAATAGGGAAATGTGCGGGCTCCTCCCGAGGTGTGATGGGCCGCTCAGGTTCCCGCTCAGCCTCCGTTGCAGGAGCATCTGCCCGGTTCGTGACGGATGCCACCGTTGCGGGAGGTTCCGCTACCTGGCTTCTCGCATCGACCGCCGCGATGGAGTCCCGAATTTCGGCGGCCAGGCGTTCACGGATCGCGGCAGACTCTTCAGGGCCTGGCATGCCGCTGCCGATTCCAGTTGAGTCTACAGCGGCCGGTGCCGGCTCGAGATCGGTTGGGCCATATGCACTGTCCATGGAATCGGACTGCATGCGGCGAAACATGAGATAACCCGCACCGAGAGCGAGCACGAAGACGACACCCCACATAGCCCGGATCGGACTAATGCGGTGCGAGGGCGCCGGGGGGGTCCAATCGGGTACAAACACATTCAGCGAGGCCGGTCGCGGTGTGGGAACGAAGAGGGGCCCGTCACCAGCAGAGGCAGTCCCCGCGTAGACCGGTTGCTCGGAACTCGGAATCAGGCTCCTGATCTGAGGGAAAAGAATCTGCCACTCGCGGAGCCTGGTCGTGCAGCTCGAGCACTTGCGTGCGTGTTCTTCGATGGCAACCTCGTCATCCTGATCGAGGCTTCCATCGAGAAGATTGTCCAATGTGCGATCGGTGATATGTCCCTTCATAACTCTCTCCGGTAGTCAGGCAGCCAATTGCCGGCTGTCACTACCTCATGCACATTCTTCAACGTATGGTGATGATGCTCCAAATCATAGACGACTCCGCCCATATTGGCAGTGAGCGGGCTCACGGCTGGTGAGCCAAGTCACCGTTGGCACCTCTAGGACTTAGCACCGTGTACCAGCTTCGTCCAGTACCGGCGTCCATCTTCAGCGGACCAGGCCAGTAGCTCAACATTCCCGCCGGATTCGACGTAGTCTGGTTCCTGATTCAGCCGGGGCATTCTCGAGTCATCTTGGTTTTCCTCAGTTCCGGCGCTCTGGTACTTCACTGCTCGCCCTGGCGACCGCACCCGTTTTCAGTTTCTGGCATTCCGCTGACACGGCCAGAACAGCTTGGCAGATCGACAAGGGCCATTGTGATCTTTCGTTCAGAACCCGGGACTTCGTCAGTCGCGTCAGGGGCACCTTCCACGTTTGGTGTGATGCGGAAGCGAGGGCGCATGTGAACCAGCCCATCCTGAACTCCTCCCGGCTCGTTCTCCGGCCATTCACTATCGGGGATGCCCGCCAGGTCCAGCGATTGGCCGGGGATCGCGACGTCTCCTCGACAACGCTCTCCATTCCACATCCTTACCTGGATGGGATGGCGGAGCAGTGGATCAATGAACACGGGGGGCGTTCAGCCGGGGTGAAACGGCTACTTTTGCAATCGAGTTTTCGGCAAGTTCTGAGTTACTGGCAGCCGTGTCGATGCGCTTCACACCTGAAGGTGCGGCCGCGGAGCTGGGATATGGATAGGGAAACCCTATTGGGGGCAGGGCTACAGCACTGAAGCGGTTGCGGAAATAATCCGGTACGATTTCGAGGATCGAAAGCTCCACCGGGTGTATGCCCATCACCTGACGCGAAATGCCGCGTCCGGCCGAGTCATGCAGAAGGCGGGGATGGTCCATGAGGGAAGGCTGGTGCAGCACCTGCTGAGAGGTGGAGTGTTTGAAGATCTCGAGCTCTATGGGGTAGTGCGGACTACGGATTGATGCTCAGCTCTGCCAGGTAGAGCATGGTTCTATCTCGATCGCGAACGGCCCACCGCAGCATGGTCTCCGTGCTTTTCAGGACTCTCCCCTCATAGGAGAGCTTGCCGTTGGTCGTCACCCGTATCGGCCGGTCCAGATCGAACTGCCTTGGGGAGAGCAGGAGCGTGTAGCGCCGAACACCGCTGGTGTGTACCTCGATCTCGTTACCCATCTGCGTCAGCTCCACGCGACCCGAGGGCACTGGCCGGGGGAAGGCGAGCACTGGTCCAAAGTTTGCCAAGTCGGGCCGGGGACCCAGCACGATGACGATCCGTCGCACGGTGCCGCCGCGCTCGAAAGTCATCCGCATGGAATCGTCCCACCCGAGTCCCTGGCTGGCATCAAGCAGAGCACGGACCGTCGGGGTCGCCATCCCGTTCACTTCGATGATGCGGTCACCGGCCAGGAGACCCCCGGCGCCTCCAATCGATCCAAGTTCCACAGCGAGCAGCCGTACGCCGTCCTTGCTCTCCGGGTCAGCGCGGACTCCCAGCGTGGGCTCAGGCGGTAGCGGGAAGATGCTGTCCAGGGGCGGAAATACAGTATCTCCTTCTGTGGTCCCCAATGAATCGATAGTGAGCCAGAAGGCCCGGTTGTACCGGTCGGTGCGACTGGTCTCCCAGCTGATCTGGCTCGGGAATGGATTCCTTGGATGGGCTGAGATGAAGCTGTCGATGGCAGGTTGTTCCTGGGGCCACCATCGCAGGTCATGGCCGGTTTCGGCTCGAGGGTGAAAAACCACGTTCACGCCGGCCTGGCGATACAACGCCACGTATGGGGCGACCTCCCGGACAGAATAAAGCGGATCCAGCGCTCCATTCACGAGAAAGAGCGGGTCATTTCGAAGGTTGGT
Source organism: Gemmatimonadota bacterium (assembly GCA_039932125.1). GTDB lineage: Bacteria > Gemmatimonadota > Gemmatimonadetes > Gemmatimonadales > GWC2-71-9 > DASYPP01. The sequence continues at coordinate 955 of JBDTQP010000095.1, read as the reverse complement.
GATATAAAAGGGCCCGTCGGCTCCCATTCTCGGGTTCGTCAGCTCGGCAGCGCTCCCGATCAGTGGCAGAAAGCCGGCGAAGGGTGTTGGATTCTTGAAAGCGAAATAGAAGACGCCGGTACCGCCATCCGACACGCCAATAACGTGGATCCGGTTCTCATCGATATTATAGGTGTGCTTGAGATCGGTCAGGATGCCGAGGATGTTCTCCATCTGGATCGGGTGCCACCACAACGCACCTCTCCAGGCAGAAGGGTAGATCGCGATCCCATTGGGCGACGAGAATCGCTCGAAATCCCAGCGGGCGCCATTATTCTTCGTCTCGGTTGCGACGCCCCCGTGCAGGTAAATCCGAACGGAGATCGGCACAGCAGGGTCGTATGTGGAAGGCACGACCAGAGTGTACTGATGCCCCTGGCGATCGCGTGTCTGGTATTCGAGGTTGAGGCGTCCTTTGGGGACTCGCGGGGAGAAGGTGCCTCCTCCGCTCAGCCGATCCCAGACTGAATCGGGCTCGGCTCCGAGATTCGCCATGCGGTCAGCGACTGAGCTTGCCTCTCGATCATCCCTGGCTTCCCAGAAGGCTCGTACGGCATGGTCGAGCGCCGGGTTCACGTTCCCCTGTCCGCCCTGGGCCGAAGCCGGGCACGTCGCTCCAAGCGCGAGTGCCAGCCATACGTAAGGGCGAAACAGGGTCAAGGATGCCCTCGGTTGTCAGGAAATGCGCGGGAACGATGCGCTTTTGTAATATGACCCGCTTGAGGCCCTCGTTCCATCCCTGTTCAGCGTTTCAGACTGTACAGGGTTTCCGTTGGCTATTATACAAGAGTTCCGCGCGGGGGTGGACCGACGTGCTGCGAGTTCTTGCAGCTAGCAGGACGTGGAACTCAACTCCGGGAAAAAACGTACTCCGGGTATCCATCTCTCCGTAAAGGCAGCATCATGTCCCGTATTC
>JBDTQP010000094.1:0-11099 GCA_039932125.1 Gemmatimonadota bacterium | reverse complement strand
TGCAGGGTGCAGAGTGCAGAGTGCAGAGTGCAGAGTGCAGAGTGCACAGTGCACAGTGCATACCAGCAAGAGCAGCCCGTTCACCGTTGCTCTGGTGTGGCGATCCGACACCGCGTACAATGCTTCTCACAGCTTTGCTCTGAACTCTGAGCTCTGCACTCAGCACCCTGTACCCTGTACCCTGCACTTGTAAATCCTATCGCTCACCGCACTTCATTCTCAAAGCTCACACCTCACACCCCAAATCTCAAACCTCGCTCAATGATCCCACTCTCGATCCTCGATCTCGCGCCGGTGGTCAAAGGCGCCACGCCGGCGGACGCCTTTCGCAATTCGCTGGATCTTGCGCAGCACGCCGAACAATGGGGATATCATCGCTACTGGCTGGCTGAGCATCACAACATGAGCGGGATCGCATCGGCGGCGACGTCGGTGGTGATCGGATACATCGCGAACGGCACTCGCACGATTCGGGTTGGCGCGGGCGGGGTGATGTTGCCCAATCATTCTCCGCTTGTCATTGCCGAGCAGTTTGGCACCCTCGAGTCGCTGTTCCCCGGGCGAATCGATCTCGGACTGGGCCGGGCGCCGGGCACTGACATGCTGACCGCGCAGGCACTCCGGCGCGACGCGTACGCCGCGGCGGACACGTTCCCCCAGGATGTTCTGGAGTTGATGGGGTACTTTCGCCCCGTTGAATCAGGACAGCGGATTCGCGCGGTGCCCGGTGCCGGGCTCAAAGTCCCGGTCTGGCTGCTCGGCTCGAGCCTATTCAGCGCTGAGCTGGCCGCGCAACTGGGGCTGCCGTTCGCCTTTGCTTCCCACTTTGCACCGGCGGCGATGCTGCAGGCGCTCTCCGTCTATCGCGGCAACTTCCAGCCGCGCGAAGGACGCGAGCACCCGTACGTGATGCTCGGGGTGAATATCTTCGCAGCCGACACTGATGCGGAAGCGCGTCGCCTCTTTACGTCGGCGCAGATCCAGTTCATCAACCTCCGGCGCGGCACGCCGGGCCGGCTGCAGCCGCCGATCGCCGACATCGAGGACTACGCGTCACCCGGTGAGCTGGCGAGCCTGGAGCAGGTGCTGATGCACTCCATGGTCGGGTCTCGTGAAACGGTCCATCGAAGGCTCCAGGAATTTGTGGACTCCACCGGGGCAGATGAGATTCTTTGCGCCGGGCAGATCTACGATCATGCCGCGCGACTGCGATCGTTCGAGCTGACGGCTAGCTTACAGAAGGTGCTTACCGCCGCCGCCATTTAGGACTCCGTCGGGCACCCGGCGGCCTGAGCTAAAGGATTGCATGCGCGTTGTCGTTGTAGGGGCGGGTGCCGCCGGGACGATGGCTGCCATTCATGCGGCGGTGCGGGGACATGACGTCGAGCTGCTGGAGCGGACCCGGGACGGCGGGCGGAAAATCCTCATCAGTGGCGGCGGCCGGTGTAACATTCTGCCCGCTCGGCTCGATGAATCGCGATTTATCACCGACTCATCCCCCCATACCCTTCGCAACATCATCCGCTCGTGGCCCCTCCAGGAGCAGATCACTTTCTTCGAGCACCAGCTCAAACTGCCGCTGGTTGAGGAGACTGAATCAGGCAAACTCTTCCCCATCTCGAACAAGGCGCGCGACGTTCGCGATGGACTGATCTCGCTCGCGGTGGGGCGAGGGGCCCGGTTCGTTCCCAATACACTGGTGACCGGGATCGCGCCGACCGGCACGGACTGGCGGGTGGAGCAGGAGTCGGGTCCAGCCTTCCTGGCGGATGCTGTTATCGTCGCCAGCGGCGGACTCTCGGTGCCCGCCACCGGGAGCGATGGTCGCGGCCTTACTATTCTCAGGAACCTGGGCCACACGCTGCATCCCACCTATGCGGCGCTCACCCCGGTGGTCGCGAATCCTCCGGTGTTCGGGCATCTCGCGGGTGTGTCGCTTCCGGTCACCCTCGCGGCCACCGACCAGAGCAGGCGGGCGTCCGCCACCGGCGGTTTTCTCTTCACGCATCATGGGTATAGCGGCCCATCGGTGCTGGATGTTTCTCACGTCATTGTTCGGTCGCGCGAAGAGGGACGCCGCGACGCCCGGCTCACCGTCCAGTGGACATCGCTCGACGCCGATGGGTGGGAAATGGCACTCCGGCCTGATGGAACGCGGAGCCTGGGAACTGTTCTCCGCCGCGAGTTGCCGGAACGCCTGGCCGACGCCCTGATGGGACTGGCCCAGGTAGACCCGCGCCGCACCCTGGCTCAACTGCGACGGGACGAACGCCTGCGAATCATCGATATCCTCGTTCGGGGCGAGCTCCCCTGGAACAGCGATGAGGGTTACAAGAAGGCGGAGGTCACCGGCGGAGGAGTCAGTCTCGCGGAGATTGACCCGCGGACCATGGAGAGCAGAAAGCATCCAGGCCTCTTCATCTGCGGCGAGGCGCTCGATGCATTCGGTCCGATCGGCGGCTACAACTTTCTCTGGGCCTGGGTTACCGGGAAAGCGGCGGGCGAAGGAGTGAGGAGATCTGCGGCATTAACTCCCTGAACGTGATGCTCGCCGTAGTATCAGTGTGATCCTCGTCGCGGAACGTAATCGTGAAAATTGCGTTCTTACACAGACCGGCGCCGCATCCGCGAGGGCTGGCAACGGTCGGCTCCCTCTGGTGGAAACTGGAGCACGACGCACGTTCCTTCAAACCTGAGGATCGATCCATGTTCGCAACTCTTGGCGTCATCCTGCTCATCGCATGGCTGCTTGGGCTGTTCGCGTTCCACGTGACGGGAGGTTTGATTCACCTCCTCCTCGTGATTGCAGTGATCGCAATCATCTGGCATTTCGTGAGTGGTCGTCGCTCGACCGTGGTCTGACGAAGCCGAGGTCTTCCCGAAGAAGCGGTACGGCCATGCCGTGCCGCTTTTTCGGGATCACTATTCTCCCCGATCCGGGAGGCGCTCGTTGAAATCGGTTCAAGTCTGAAGAAAAACCGGAGAGAGCTTCCTCATGTCCCAGTCCATAGTGCTTATAGTCAAGGGGTCGGCTGGGTTCTCTACTTCGTCATGAAGATCGTTTTCAGATTTAGCCATCTCTCTTGACAACACGACAAAAAGTCCTAATCTGAATCATCTCCCGAAAAAAGGTTGCTCAACGTTTTTGGTCGCGTTGGTGCCAGCTGGATCCCCCGTTTCCGCAACAGCGGTGTGCAGCGCCCGGCGTCTTCCACGCTGCGGGTGTATCCCGTGCGATTGCCCCATCGACCATTCTCTCACGCATCTTCTCCTTTTTCTCGGCAGCGATGCCGAGTAGTGTCTCATAGCACTCATTCGTATGAGTTGATCGGCTCGCGAGCAGTCATCCTGTCCACGGACTTCGGAGGCGGTATGATCGAAAGGTTTCGAAGGGGTGCCAAGCGAAACTCTCAGGCTGGACGCTCCGCGCTGGTATTGGCGGGGCTGCTGGCGATGGCCTTGCCGCTTTCCGCAGGCAGCGCCAGCGCTTCCGGGCCACCTTCAAATCCCACCTCCCGGCACGAGTACGCTGCCTATGTCCTGGCGGCTGGGGGGACGCTGCCCGCCACGAACGAGTTCACGCTCGACTCACATGCGGCGGCCGCCATCCCGGCATTTGCCCGCAAATACAACATGTCGTGCTCGGCCTGTCACACGGCCTGGCCGGAGCTCAATTCCTTCGGGCAACGGTTCAAGGACCGGGGCTACCAGTTGGGTAATGACCGCGACTCGCCAATCTGGGTGAACCCTTCCTATATCCCCTTTGCCATTCGCACCACGCCGGGGTGGCGGCTCGAACGAACCACCAATCAGCTGGTCGATGATATCCCCGGCGACCCGTCGAGCGGCACTGTGGAACGAACCATTACCCAGTCGGGGTTTGATATTTCGGGTGCCGACCTGCTCATGCTGGGAACCCTGTACAAGAATGTCACCTTCGGATTTGTACCGACCATTGCAGATGGTGAAGGGGTGGGGATCGAGGCTGCTTTTGTGCGCTTTGACAATCTCTTCCAGTCGAGCTGGGCCAACCTCAAGGTCGGCAAGTTCGAGATGGACAACATGCTGTCGGAAAAGCGGGGGATGATGCTCTCCAGCAACGGCGCCTTTTATCAGAGTTACCACTTTGTGCCCGCTGGCGATGGCACCAGTTTCGGCCTGGGCGACAATCAGATTGGTGCGGAGTGGCTGGGGCATTCCGATAACAGTTATTCCCGATTCAGCCTCGCCGTGCTGGGAGCGACCGACGGTACGCCCGGCCTGCCGGAGGGAAAGAGCTATGACGGAATGATGACGGCCAGCCAGGCCTTTGATGCCGGATCGCTCGGATTGCAGCGCATCGGGCTCTTTGGATACCTGGGCCATCGCCCCACGGTCTTTGAAACCTCGAATGGCGACCCGGTCCCGGGAACTGGCACCGGCAACAAGTCCTTCAGCCGAATCGGCGCTACGGGTGATTTTTTCCTTGGGAAGTTCGAAATGCTACCCTTCGTCATGCATGCCTCGGACGACAAGGATCTTGCGGGAGGCACCCAGAATGCCACCTGGAACAGCGGGTTGCTGGAGCTGCACTACTATGTAAGCCCCCAGCTCGTGTTCACCCAGCGGAGCGAGTTGATCCGCATGTCGAAACAGGCGGATCCCATGACCCCGAAGGATCTGGGGAATATCAATGCCTTTACCTTCGGGTATCGCTGGTATCCAATCATGTTCAGCCGAGCCGGCCTCGCGATGGTGGGCGAGTTGTCGTTCACCAAGACGATTGGCACCGTGCCCCTGAGCGGTGACGGAGTGGGGACCGACCCCCTCACCCCGGGCACCCCGGTGCGGAGTACCAGCGTTCTTCTCGCCTTCGACTTCGACTTCTAATGAAGAGGCCTCCAATGCGTCACCATGCACTCCGGGCCTGCGCAGCAAGTATTGGCCTCCTGGGAATCCTCACCATCGCCGCCCACGGCCAGCAATCGGTGGCCCACATCGGGAGCGTTACCGGGCATGCGGCCGCCGGCGCGCACGAATACCGGCGATATTGCGTAGGGTGCCATGGGCAGGCGGGAGATGGCGCCGGCGAAAACGCCATGTGGGTGGATCCGAAGCCGAGAGATTTCACGGCCGCCGTGTTCAAGTGCCGTTCGACAGCGACGGGAACTCTACCCACCGATGATGATCTCTATCACTCAGTCTCGCGAGGCTTCGTCACCACGAACATGCCCTCATGGGAACCGCTGACGCGCCAGGCACGCGCCGATCTTGTCGCGTACATCAAGACGTTTTCGTCGCGCTGGTCGGAAGGCGCGGGAGCGGTGATCGCGATCCCGCCGGAGACACCGGTGACCATGGAGAGCATTCTTCGGGGGCGTGACGTATTTCAGCGCGTCGAGTGCTGGAAATGCCATGGACCGGCTGGCCATGGGGACGGGCCTTCAGCTTCGACGTTGACCGACAGCAAGGACAATCCGATCCGGCCTTACAACTTTTCCAGCGGGTCGCGGTTCAAGTGCGGAGAGTCGAACCAAGACATCTACCGCATCTTCATGACCGGTCTCGATGGCACGCCAATGCCTTCCTTCGCCGACATCCTGCAGCCCAATGAGGCCTGGGATCTGGTACATTTCCTTCGCACGCTTCAGCCCATCAGCACGCCAGAAGCAACGATGTGGCAGGCGTGGCTTCCGTCGCACGCGAGTGAGCTCAAACCGCTGGGTCAGGATGAAGGTGGTCGGTAGTCAACTTATTTAGAGGTGTCCGCCAATGAACACGAGAAAACTGCTGTATAGCGTGGTGCTGGCCGTGGGCGCAACCACAAGCGTCGCCTGGATCAATTCCCCTGATGCGCCCGCTGGAACTGTGAGCGGCACCATCACCTTTACGGGAACTCCGCCCAAAATGCGGCCCATAGATATGTCGAAAGAGCCGAGTTGTGCGCGGCAGCACTCGACGCCGGTACAGACGGAAAACGTGGTCACCGGTCCGGGGAATGCGGTGCAGAATGTGGTGGTCTACATTTCCGCCGGTGATCAGCCCGGTGCCGCGCCCGCCGAGGCTGTACGGTACGATCAGAAAGGGTGTGAATATCTGCCGCATGTTGCCGTCATGCAGGTCGGGCAGAGGCTCGAGATCTACAACAACGACCAGACGTCTCACAACATTCATCCGCTCGCAAGGGTGAATCCGGAATGGAACAAGTCCCAGCCGCCGGGGTCGCCGCCGCTCACATCCAGCTACGCCAGCCCCGAATTCATCGCCGTTAAGTGCAACATTCATCCATGGATGCACGGCTACTTTGCCGTACTGACTACGTCGCACTATTCCCTCACCGGCAATGACGGAAAATTCAGCCTGACCGGGTTGGCTCCCGGCAAGTACACGATCACTGCGTGGCATGAGAAATTTGGCTCCCAGAGCCAGGAGGTCACGGTGGGCGCAACGGGTACTGTGCCGGCGAACTTCGAGTTTAAGGCCCTGCCGTATTGATCGTCTCGATGAGTTGCAGGCCCGCCGGGTAGCGGAGAAATTTGAAAGGCAGAGGAGCGAATCATTGGGGAAATTGTTGGCGGGTCTACTCCTGGTCATTACCGGAGTGTCGGCTGCGGTCTTTGCGGCGCGGATCTGGTGGTTACCCCCGGATATCTCGGTGCTCGGCGTCGGCATCGACCGCCAGATGGGCGAGACAATGATTGCCTCCGGGGCGCTTTTTGTACTCTCTCAGCTGGTGCTGGCGATTTTCATCTGGCAATCCAGCGACACCAGTAAGACCGGCCCCCCCAGGATTTTCCCTGGCGGTGCGACGCCGATGGTCGTCATTGCGACACTGCTGGTCGGGGCCGAAATCCTGGTCCTCACGCTGGTTGGAACCCGGGTATGGGGCGGGATTTTTCTCTCTCCGCCAGATCCGCATGCACTCGCCATCGATGTACAGGCGGAACAATTCGCGTATTACTTCCGCTACCCTGGTGAAGATGGCCAGCTCGGCGCGACCCACCCCGAGCTGATCGATGACGGAAACAACAACTTCTTCGGACTCGATCCGGCGAATGACATCGCCGCTCGCGATGACATCGTCTCTGGCTCTCTGGTCATACCGGTCAACCGTCCTATCCTTCTCAATTTGCATTCGAAGGATGTGGGTCACGCCTTCTATGTTCCGGATCTTCGCATTCAGCAGGATTTCGTCCCCGGCCTAAACATTCCATTGCAGTTTACCGCCACTCAGATCGTCAAGAAGGAGATCGTCTGCACCCAGCTGTGCGGTCTGGGTCATTTCAACATGCGGGCCTATCTCGACGTGGAGAGTGCGGAGCAGTTCCAGCAATGGCTTCGCGACCAGGCCCCATGACCGCAGTGATTTCCCCAGCTCCGTGCACTCGAGTATTCGCTCTGCCCGCAATTCACAACGCAAAACAATCATGAGGCCATCCGCATGGATCCATCCCCGGCGCTTTCGGTAGGCCCGGAACAGGCACACCGGGTCGAACCGGCCCATTCGGGCCACGGTCCGCCGCGCGGCTTTTTCAGGAAGCACGTTTTCAGTCTTGATCACAAGGTTATCGGCAGGCAGTATCTCGATCTCGCGTTGATCGCTGTCGCGACTGGCATGGTGCTGTCCTGGCTCATGCGGTTCCACCTCGCGTTTCCGTCGAGCCCGGTGCCGGGCCTGGGCACCGTTGCCCCGACTGCGGCTGCGGGGGGAATTATGACGCCGGAGCTTTACCTGGCGCTGATGACGATGCACGGCACCATCATGGTGTTTTTCGTGCTGACCACAGCACCGTTTGCGGGGTTCGGCAACTACGTGCTGCCGATCCAGGTTGGCGCGGAAGACATGGCTTTTCCCCGCTTCAACATGATGTCGTTCTGGGTGACGTTCGTGGCATTTCTGGTGCTGATCGCCGCCTTCTTCGTGTCCGAAGGACCTCCGATCTCCGGCTGGACGGCGTACGCTCCGCTCAGCGCCCTCGGCAAAGACGCGGGACCCGGGCTGGGACTGGGGCAGACGCTCTGGGCCGTCTCGATCGCGATTTTCTGTGTGGGCCAGCTGCTGGGCTCTCTCAACTTTATCGCGACCACCCTGGATCTCCGCACCAGGGGCATGACCCTCATGCGAATGCCGCTTTCGACCTGGGCCTGGTTCATCACCTCGATCATCGGCCTGATTGCCTTCTCGGTCCTTCTGCCCGCGTGCATCCTCTTGATTCTCGATCGCGTTGCGGGGACCAGTTTCTTCATTCCGGGCGGACTGGTCGTCAGCGATCGACTCCAGCCCCACGAGGGCGGATCGCCGCTGCTCTGGCAACACCTCTTCTGGTTTTTCGGCCACCCGGAAGTCTATATCGCGATTCTTCCCGGGTTCGGCATCGTCTCCCACATTCTTCCCGTGTTCGCGCGGAAACCGTTGCTGGGACCCCGGGTGGTCATCGCATGTCTCGTGGCGATCGGCTTCCTGAGTTACACAGTGTGGGGGCACCACATGTTTCTGAGCGGCATGAACCCGCTCTCCGCGACGCTCTTCTCCGTGCCCACGCTCGTTATCACCATTCCCGCCACGATCGTGGTGCTTCTATGGATCGGGACGGTGTATGGCGCGCGAATGAGATTTACCACCCCGGCTCTCTTCTGCCTCGGATTCATATCGGTGTTTGTGAGCGGCGGGATCAGCGGGTTCTTCCTCGCACAGCCTTCTATCGATACCTATCTCCACGGCACCTACTTCGTAGTCGGCCATTTCCATTTTGTCATGGGCGTGGCGGCCATGTTCGGAATCTTTGCCGGGACCTACTTCTGGTTTCCCAAGATGTTCGGCAGGATGATGAACGAGAAGCTGGGAAAGCTGCACTTCTTTCTCACCCTGATCGGTGTCTACTGCACGTTCATGCCAATGCACTATCTCGGTCTCGCCGGCAACGTGCGACGTTACTCCGCGTTCACCGATGATTACATGGCCGGTTCTCTCCCCCTGCACAAGTTCATCACCATGGCGGCGCTGTTTACCGGCGCCGTGCAGCTGATCTTTTTCATCAACCTGTTCTACAGCAGGCTCCGGGGGCCCATAGCCCCGGCCAACCCCTGGCAGGCTACATCACTCGAATGGTCAATTCCTTCACCTCCGCCGTTTGACAACTTTGGGGGACGTATTCCGACGGTGACCCACGGGCCCAACGAATACGGTATTGAAGGACAACCGGATTACATCATGCAGGCCACACTCGAGGATCTGCCGGAGCACGCCTGAGATGCATACCGCCCAGATAACCGCACCGGGTGCCCCGTCCCGAACCGGGGTGTGGATCGGCATTGCTACGATCACGATGTCGTTTGCGGCGTACACCAGCGCCCTGATGGTGCGTCAGGGAAATGCCACGGACTGGCACCGTTTCGAGCTGCCCCGACTGCTTTTCTTCAATACCCTGCTGTTGCTCGCAAGCAGTGCCACGCTCGCCTTTGCCCGTCGCCGAATTGGGGAATCGTGGAACGCGCGGGCTGGATCGGACCAGCTCGCCCGGGGTCTTGCACCATCTGAGCTGACCTGGCTCCGAGTGACTCTTGTCCTGGGGATTCTTTTTCTTGGAGGGCAACTGCTCGCCTGGAGACAGCTCACCGGCCAGGGATTGTACCTCGCTTCCAATCCCGCCAGCTCGTTCTTCTATGTGCTGACCGTGCTCCACGCGCTGCATCTCCTCGGCGGAATCATCGGGCTGGCCTATGCGGACACTCGGCTCCGGGTTCCTGGAACGCGGTCAGCACTCTCGACTCTTGGCTCGGCAACGCTCTACTGGCATTTCATGGATGTACTCTGGCTCTATCTGATGTTCCTGCTCCTTGTGCGACTGTAAATCGTCGGAGGCGGTGTGAGTCAATCCGGTATGGTACTCGAGGGCGGTCACGGCGGAGCCCGGGAGGCATCGCCTTTCGCGGTCGATTCAAAAAAATTGATCATGTGGCTGTTTCTGATCGCCGATGCGGCCACCTTTGGCGCGTTGCTCTTCGCGTATGGGTACCTGCGGGTCGGGAACCCCGAATGGAGCCGGCCTTTTGCGTTTTACCCGTCAATACTCAACGGTATCATCATGACGGCGGTGCTGCTGACCAGCAGCCTGACCATGCTGATCGCTGTCACGGCTGCACAATCGGGTAACCGGAAGCAGAGCCTCCGCTGGCTCGGTGCAACCGCGTTTCTCGGGATTGTCTTTGCCGTGCTCCATCTACGCGAGTGGTTCAGCATGTTCGCCGAGGGATGGAGTCCATCCAGAAACCCCCTTGGCGGGCCGGTGCTGTTCGGCGGGACCTTTTTCGGGATCACCGGTCTGCACCTGCTCCATGTTATCTCCGGCGTCATCGCGATCGCCATCGTGGGGATCCGGTTTGGCCGGGGACGAATGCAGGCAGGACATATCGAAACGACAGGATTGTACTGGCACTTTGTCGATCTGGTGTGGATGTTCGTATTTCCCCTGTTGTACCTGCTCAACATTCGCTGAGGATCGGAATGGAAGCCACCGCCATGCAGGGGTCGACTCAGGCGTTTTCCGTGCGGGTATATGTGCTGGTCTGGCTCGGACTGCTGCTCATTGTGGGCGTGGAAGTAGCGCTCGCCTTTGCTCACCCCGCGGTCTCGGTGCTGGTACCCGCCTTGCTTGCCCTCGCGCTTCTCGAGGCCGGAATCGCGGTCTGGTATTTCATGCATCTCAAGTTCGAGCGGCGGATTCTACTCTGGAGTATCGTGCTGCTCATCGCGATCATGCTGATGATGAACCAGTTCTGGTTTGATGCTGTACGCCTGCGTACGATGCATCATTAGCTATCATGAATGCTGTACCGGCGAAGCGTTGGGCCATATGACACGCGAATACTGATTCACCGTTCACCGATTCTCTCTTCATGCCACTTCCTTCGATGCATAGCATGTTGCCTGCCATGATAGTCATGGTGGTACCGGCGTTTTTGGTGTGTGCTGGTATTGCGTGGCTGGCCTATCGCGGGCGGGAAAAATCGGCGGAGGAGCCGGGAGAATAAAAAACGGCCCCGAAAGGGGCCGTCTGCATTGTGGGTGCTGTTTGGTTATCGGATGTGTGTCGGTCGCTCGCTACCTTCTGCTCACACCT
>JBDTQP010000093.1:0-11121 GCA_039932125.1 Gemmatimonadota bacterium | reverse complement strand
CAGGAGCTGACATCTGAGGCTTCGGGGGCTCACCTCACACCCCTCCCCCTTCCCATCCCTCACACCTCATCCCTCACACCCCATCCCTCACACCTCTCACACCTCATCTCTCACACCTCATCTCTCACACCTCACACCCCATCCCTCACACCTCACACCCCATCCCTCACACCTCACACCTCATCGCTCACACCCCATCCCTCACTACACTAGGGCGTAACCGTAAACGTTGCTGATTGCAGCTGCACCGTGGTGAAGCCACTCGCGGAAAGAGTGGCCAGCAATGCATACGTGCCAGGCTGGCTCACGCGTAAATCGGGGAAGGTCTCGATTCCACTGACGCCGGTCATCTTGCTCAACGTACCACTCAATGATCCGTTTCCGTTGATCGGGACGATGGTGAGCGTGACCCCAACCTGGGGAAGTGGCGTGCCACCGGCGCCGACCACCAGAATCCTGAATGCGGGAGTGATTACCTGGCCAGCTTGAACCGTGGTCGGCTGGCTCAACACGGAGGGATTCAAACTGATGGGGTCGACTGAGGCGAAATCGCTGAATCCTCCTGCCGATCCCCCAACCGGTCCTAACACCTTATTGATGACCGGCGCAGGAAGATTGAGGCAGGGCAGGAAGAACGATGCATCGCGAAGCTCGAGTATCGTGTGCGGGCCAGCGCTATGATCTTCCTCAATCCGGTAACGTCCCGGGTTCTGGACACAGAATCCAAGCACCGCACCCGGATTAATGGTCGGCAGGACAGGGATAGTGGACCAGTTGTAAGGAGTTGCGACCAGGAGCTCATTGAAGACTGCCGCCGGATTCGGGGTCCCGTAGAAAAGTGCCCGTCTGGGCATGACGGCCTGCCACGTCGTTTCCTGGAGACCAATGCCGGAGAACTGGTCGCGTGTGATGACGGGAGGTGTAGGATCGGAGGGTCCTCCGCGAACCGCAAAAGCGCCCTGGCCGAGAGGTTGGGAGAAATCAATTGGCAGACTGATGGTGCCCACATTCATGCATGCGAGAAGGGCATTCGCCAGCTGCGATCCATCCTGCGGAGTGCCGATCTGGGTTCCCCCGTCCGTGACGGCCCCGATTCTTCCGAGAATGTCAAAGCCAACATCAGACGCGCGATCAATGTCCCCACCGTTGAAAAATGTCTGCATCTGGGCGATGAGCGACTTCACCAGAGGGCGATCCTGGGCCGCAAAGTAGGTCCGCACCAGGTCAGACATGGGCCCGAACTGGCAGGCGGCGTTTGCGGTGACAAACGATGGGGCGTCACCGAGCGGCTGATCGTGCGGGGAACATCCGGTGATAGCAACGGCCGCAAGGGTGCTGAGGAGAACCACGGAATATCGGCGCATTGGACTTTATGGTTGGGGCGAACGAAAAGTAAGAATCTGGGGCGAAGGTATTGAAGATTGAAGTAATTCGCTAGAGGGGCGGGCAGATCATAGTGCAACATGCTGCGGTGCTTAGCGGATACCCAGAATCTCCCGATACCGAGGCTCAGCTGTCAGACCACGAAAGTACCAGGAATCATCCCGGGCCATGCCCTGGCGCATCTGCGGATTGGTTGCCAGGTAGATGCTGAGAAGGCGGATGGCCTCGTCCTTGTCACCCACGATTGTCCGCATGATGGCTTCTATCATGGTGAGATCCCGGGTCGCATCGAGATCTGCTCCAGCCCGTGCGGTCGCGGCAACCCTCCTCGCGCTGTCCCCAAGCCCGGCTCGTGCCAGGGCAAGCGCAACCAGCATCCGGCCCTTCTTGCCCGAAAGGGCCCGCTGACTGGCCGGGGTAAGCTCCTGAAGATGATCCTGCAACTTCCAGGTGGCCGGAATATCCGGGTGTGCTCCGGGGAGTGTCGCCAGCCAGAGCTGACATTCAGTAAAGCGCGGATCCAGGGGGAACCTGCGCTGTCCCTCGCTGCACCAGTGCGCGCTCTCCAGCTTATCCTCGAGATCAAGTGAGCTCGAAAACAACCGCCAGATAATCTGGTCCACATTGTTGAGGAAGGGATCTGCCTCATACGCTTTGCGCGCCGCCAGCTTGCCAAGAGCATTCTCTGACGCCGCAAGGTGCATGTGGCTGAGTGCGTTCCATGCCCCGGCCTGGCTCGGGTTGGCCGCGACGGCCGCCTCCAGATCCTGCTGGGCACCCTGGTGAAGCCGGTCGGCAGCGGTGGCATCCGGCTCCAGGTTAAGGAGCCAGGAGAAGTATCGCACGGTGCCTCGCAGCTCGAGCGCGTCGGCATCCTTCGGTTGCACCGCCAGCGCCTGCTCGGCGAAGCCGGCTGCCTGGGCGAGCCACCGCGAAATAGCCTCTCGATCGAATCCGCCGGGCAACCGAGCCTGCCGATAGGCGACCCAGCCACGTTCAATGATGGGACGGGTCCAGGTATTATCCAGGCTTACGGCAAGCGCGAGGCTGGAATCCGCCTGCCGGTAACGCGCTGCGGCGGCAGCGGTGTCATTTGCCGCAAGAAGCGACTGAACATCGTCTTCCATTTCCTGCGCGCGCTGGAACATCTCCCAAGCGGCTGCCACCCGGGTTTCCGCGCGTCCCAATGTCAACTGAATTTCCTGTCCGACCCGCTGGCGAAGAAAAATCGACACTTCGCTTGCCACATCCTCCTGGAGTGCGAGCAGGTCAGAGCGGGGGCGCTGGAGCGTCTTGCTCCCGATCTCCTCGCCAGTCGTCGCATTGATTAAGGAAACCGTCACCGTGATCTGATTTCCCGACTCGCGAACCGTGCCATCGACCAGGGCGCCCACACCGAGGGCTCGTGCAATGCTGTCAGGAGCGACGTTTTTCCCCTTGAATGGCAGGACGCCATTTCGCGAGATCACCTTGAGCGCCGAGATGCTGCTGAGATCGTGAATGAGTGCTTCGGTGAATCCGTCCGCAACATGACGCAGGGAATCACCTTGACTCTGGTCATCGAAATACATTACCGCAATTCGTCGAAGCGCGCCGGTATCGGCAACTGCCGGGCGAGCGGTGAGCCGTGAACTGACCACCCAGCCCGCGGCAGCGAACACCAGCACGCAGGCACCGGCAATCGCCAGGTATTTCTTCCAGGGGCGAGCGCTGCGACGTCGCGCCATCTGGGCTGTTCGGATACGGGAGAGGCGCGGGCTTGATGTGAGGGCCTCGGCGCTGGAGAGGGCCTTGCCGAACTGCGCCGCAGTCGCGAAGCGGTCGGCCGGAACCTTTTCGAGCGCGCGGAGGACCGTGTCTTCGAGCTCGTCTGGAATGCTTTGCCGGAGGATCTGAAGGCTGGGAACGAGCTCCATCGAATGCTGCGCCATGATCGCCCGCCCTGAGGGACCCACGAAGGGCGGGCGACCAGTCAGCATTTCATAAAGCACACACGCCAGACTGTAGACGTCGCTTCGGCCATCGATCGCTGCCTCACCCACTGCCTGCTCCGGACTCATATAGGATGGGGTACCAATGGCCATCCCGGTTTGCGTCAACTTGTCACCCGCCTCGCTGACCGCCCGCGCGATGCCGAAATCCGCTACGACCGCGTGACCGCCCGAAAGCAGGATGTTTTCCGGCTTGATATCGCGATGGACGACGCCCCGGCTGTGCGCGCAGGCGAGCGCGTCCGCCACTTCGCGCGCGATCTGCACCGATTCCTCGAGACCGAGCTGCTGCTCACGGTTAAGCCGGTCCCGAAGCGACTCGCCTTCGACGAAAGGCATCACGAAGTAGAGCAGGTCTCCCGCCTGGCCCGAGTCGTAGACTGTGAGAATGTGCGGGTGCTGCAGGCTGGCGGCGAGCCTGATCTCTCGAAGGAACCGTTCAGGGCCTACGTTCGAGCCGAGATCGGGGTCGAGCACCTTGATGGCAACCATGCGCTCGTGCTTGAGATCCTGCGCGAGATAGACAGTGGCCATGCCCCCGCGCCCCAGCTCACGCGTGATCGCGTAATGGGTAGCCAGTGCTGTGCGGAGCTGCTCGATGATATCAGTCATGAAGACCCGGAGAAGCCGGGAATGGAAATCTAACTATGTTGACCGGGCGTGGCTCGAAGAGGGGCAGGTGTACAACGCTGCGACGCGAGTGCACCTACACTCGCGGAATTGCGGCGGTTGTGTGCGTATGCCCTTCGTCAGCGTCATCATTGATTCTAATACTCTCTATCAGGTGAGTTGTCTCATGTCCTGGTCCGGTTCCAATCATGTGTCAAAATTGATTCACCAGGGGATCTTTGGTGGGGTCGTTCTGCTGGCTGCCTGCGGCCCCCAACGCGGTGAGCGTCCCACCGGTCCTGTGCCCCTCGGCGGGAGGCAGGACACAGAGGAGAAACGGTTCATCAATGCCCCTGGAGTGGGAGGCCTCGAAGGGTTCACCCAGGCCATCAAGGTAGGCAAACGCGTCTACCTGTCCGGCCAGGTTGGCGTGGATAGCGCCGGCACCATCGCCGGCTCCGATCTTTCCAGCCAGGCCAGCCAGGCGTTCCGGAACATCGCAGCCCTGATGGTTGCGGCAGGTGGCACGCCTGAAGATGTCGTTCGTCTCGATATCTATGTGGTCGGTCTCGCGGAAGGTGATGTCGCGAGGATACGGGAAGCGGGAAGCACCTTTTTCCCGGGCGCGAGGGCGCCCGCAGGAAGTGTGATGGGTATCCAGTCGCTCCCCCTTCCAGGGCTCCTCATTGCGATTAATGCGACGGCAGAGACGAAAGGACTCTTTCCAGACCGGGAGGCCATGCGGCGGTATCAGCAGTAGCTGCGTCACAATCAGGTAAAATTCCGCTGGAGCGTGTCCCGGAATACACGGTTCCACCGGGCCGACAGTGTACTTTCACCATGTCTCCGACAAGGTGAAGGCATATGACCCGGCATGCCCTGAGTTCCATCGTACTTTTCACCCTTTCCATCGTGGCCTGCGGCGGCCCCGGATCGGAAAAGAAGTCCCTTCCCGGCGACTCAGCCAGCGCCACATCGGGCAACGTCACGGCATTGACAGGCGCCGGTGCCACGTTTCCGAATCCCATCTACGCCAAGTGGTTTGATACCTACGCCCAGAAGACTGGTGTGCGTATCAACTACCAGTCCATCGGATCAGGCGGGGGCATTCGCCAGTTCACCGAGGGAACGGTGGACTTCGGTGCCACCGACGGGCCAATGACGGATCAGCAGATCGCGCAGGCAAACACCAACGTGGTGCATATCCCCACTGTGATGGGCGCGGTCGTGGTCACTTATAATCTGCCCGGTCTCGGCGCCTCTCCTCTGCGGTTCGATGGTGCAACCCTCGCCGATATTTTCCTTGGCCGGATAACCCGGTGGAACGATCGTCGGTTGGCATCACTCAATCCGGGTGTTTCGCTGCCTTCGGATGACATTATTGTCGTCCATCGGTCCGACGGCTCCGGGACCAGCTTCATCTGGACCGATTTCCTGAGCAAGTCCTCTCCGGCGTGGAAATCCCAGGTCGGAGCGGCGACCTCCGTGAACTGGCCAGCAGGTCTGGGAGGAAAGGGAAATGAGGGCGTCACGCAGCAGGTGAAACAGACGGCGGGCACGATCGGGTACGTTGAATTGATCTATGCGCTGTCCAATAATCTTCCGGTAGCGCAGATCCGGAACGCCGCGGGTAGTTTCATGACTCCGTCACTTGAATCCACGACTGCAGCGGCGCAGAGCGTGACATTTCCACCTGATACCGATTTTCGCATTTCGATTACCAATGCGGCGGGGGCGGGGGCCTATCCCATTGCTTCATTCACCTGGCTGCTCGTCCATCAGCAGGACCCCGATCCGGTGAAGGGCAGGGCGATCAAGGATTTTCTCACCTGGATGCTGAGCGATGAAGCCCAGCAGATGGCTGCGGGCCTTCACTACGCTCCTCTCCCTGCCGCGGTTCGCGACCTTGTCAGTATCAGGGTTTCCGCGCTGCAATAGTTCCCCATTCGGTAAATTGGCGGCTTGTTTTGAGCCCCCCTTCAGTGCACTTTTCCGGCCCGACCTCAGCGAATTCGGAGGCGGGCCCAGGTTTTATTCCATCAGCCCACAGTATCAGCCGGGAGAAGGCGTGTCCACAATAATCTGGATCGACGGACAGTGGTA
The DNA here is from genome assembly GCA_039932125.1 of Gemmatimonadota bacterium. Lineage (GTDB taxonomy): Bacteria > Gemmatimonadota > Gemmatimonadetes > Gemmatimonadales > GWC2-71-9 > DASYPP01. Next base: position 5,035 of record JBDTQP010000093.1, on the reverse strand, counting down.
CGATCGTTCCTCGGGCAAGATCTCCGTGTTCGATCACGGGCTGCTTTACGGCGACGGGGTCTTTGAAGGAACCCGGGCTTACAACGGCAAAATTTTCAAGCTCCGCGACCATATTGCCCGCCTGTTTGATTCCGCGAAGAGTATCTGGCTGACTCCCCCGGTCTCGCAGGAGGAACTTGCGTCGGCCACGGAGGAGGCTGTGCGTCGTTCGGGCCTCAAGGACGCATATCTTCGGCACCTGCTCACTCGGGGCGTAGGTGACCTGGGACTTGATCCCCAGAAATGCCCCAGGGCTTCAGCCATCGTCATCGTTGATCAGATCAAGCTCTGGTCACCCGAGCGTTACGAGCAGGGCCTGAAGGCGATTACCGCCGCAACACCGATTCCGCACAAGGAGTCTCTGTCCCCCAGGGTAAAATCGCTGAATTATCTCGCGCACATCCTGGCCAAGATCGAGGGGATCAATGCCGGTGCCGACGAGGTTCTCATGATGGATTCCGCCGGAAGCGTTGTCGAAGCTTCGGGTATGAACGTGTTCGTGGTCAAGAATGGCCAAATCTTCACGCCGCCTCCATATGCCGGTATCCTCAAGGGAATAACCCGCGACACCGTAATCGAGCTCGCGCGCGCGGCAGGATACCCGGTGCAAGAGACGATGCTGAATCGGTACGATATTTACACGGCTGATGAAGTTTTTCTTTCGGGAACCGCAGCGGAAATCGTTGCGATCCGTGAGCTCGATGCCCGCACGATTGGTTCCGGCCGGCAGGGGCCGATCACGCGAGACCTGGCCCAGCGGTTTCACGCATACGTGCGCGATTAGATCGGGTTTATGTAGGACTCACGCACCATCTTGACCTGCCTGCCATGCGGTCTGCATATTGGCCTCGCCTTCCCAAGTTCCCTCAGACTTGGAGATCTCCATTCATGGCGTGGAGAGTTGTCTCGCACCGTGAAACCGTGTGGAATGTCGCTGTTGCAGCCGAACGAGGGCCGCAGACATCGTCGTGGCAGCTGGTGCTCTCATTCCGGGCCCACGGTCCGCAACCAAGCGTTTTCTGGGCGCCGTACCCTCTCGTGTCGGCATCGAAGTCGGCGCTGTTTGCCCAGGCCGAAAAGATTTCGAATGAAAAGCTTACCGCCGTCCTGGTTGACCACCTTCGATAGACACCCGGGAGTGCCATGTCCCACACTTCGTTACAGGACCTTCGCCGGATCGCGGAATCAATGGCATCGCTCAAGGGCCGGTCGGTCGTCGATACCTCGATGCGATCGGACTTTCGCCAGCTGAAGATTGAGATGTCTGATGGAGTGATCCTCGTTGTCGCCATGGAAAACGATGAGATGGGTCGACCGCGGCTCGAAGTCGATGTCGTGCGCCGGCCGGAAGAAGTTCATCGCCACCAGCTTGAGGTGCGTTTCGACGCGGTGTCCTGAAACGCTGTACACCTGAAATCACAACGGGCGGACCAGATGGTCCGCCCATTTGTCATTATTTCACCGTTCCTTTACCTGCCGAGAACAAACCCTTCGTAGATCAGGCGAGCGACTTCACTGGCGACCCGCATCGCCTGCGCCCGCTCCTCAAACCCCCGTGTAAGGACCACGAGGACGATCGGCGTATGACCTGCCGGGTAGATGATTCCTGCATCATGTGCAATCCCCGTGATCTCACCGGTCTTGTGGGCGACCCTGGTGCCCGGCGGCAATCCCGCCGGGATCCCATCGTTGAATTCCTGGGCCGATAATATCCGGAGCATTTCGCGGGTGCTCTCGGGCGAGGCCGCTTTCCCTTGCTCGATCGCAAGCAGGAGCTCGGCGAGGTCACGAGCGGTCGTTGTGTTGCTCAAACCGTGGTCGTAGGCTTTCTGATCTTCAACTCCCCGCAGGACCGCGATGGAATCAGCGCCGAGCAGATGGGCGGTGCGATTCACGGCGGCCGGATCCAGCACGGCGATGAGCAGGTTGGTAGCAAGATTACTGCTCCGTTCGATCATCCGCTCCGCCAGATATCTCACCGGCGCTTTCCGTCCCACAAGCTGATACACCGTGGAATCAGAATCGTCTGCGGGATCCAGGGCGAATGGCGAATGGTCTACGATAGAGGTGAACTCGTTGATCACTTGAAGGCTGTCGTCCCACCCCAGCTGTCCCCTGTCAACCCGGCGGGCAAGCTCGATCAGGACTGGCACCTTCATTGTGCTCGCGGCGTGAAATCGTATATCCGCGCCGATCTCGAGACGATCGCCAGTGGCAACGTCAATCGCGACGACGGCGATGGTGTCACCGGGGAGCTGGGTAATCCGCCGGACGGGATCGGCCAGCGAGGAAAGCTTCTGGGCCGCTGCATTTCCGCCTGTCAGAGCCAATAATGCAAGGCAAAGGCATAAGATTCGCATAGTCCAAGATAGCGTCATATCCGTCTAACCAGCACATTCTCAAGGCCCGGATCGGCCATGCCGAATCCCCAACTTCCAGATCGTTTGCGGTTTACCGACTTTGCACTCGACCGTCTCAGCAATGGGCGTTGTCGTGCCCGGGTGACGCTTACCTGGATGGATGAAAAGGAGTTCAGGTCGGAATGTGATGGGCTCTCCTCGCAGGCCGGGGAACTTCGCTGCGCCGCGCAGGCATGCGTGGATTCGCTTGCGCTTTCCGTGGGGGGCTCGGTCACGTTCGAACTTTTCGGCGTTAAGGCAGTTCGTGCTTTTGACTCGAACGTCGTCATCGTGTCCCTGGCCTTGAACGGTGAATCCGGGGCTCACCGTGTGGTCGGCTGTTGCCTCACTGATGGGGACGTGGCCAGAGGGGCAGCTCTCGCCGTCCTGAATGCGACCAATCGCGTGCTTGGAAACCGCTTCTTCATGCGCTAAACGCGCAACCCGGAAGTACTTCCGCGCATCTCATTCTTTAAGTTCTTCGCGCTTCGTGCTGAAAAACGCCATACCACGGTCAAAAAGCGGCAGAAACGGCGGAGGCTCGGCTTACGTCCTGAAGCTGTGTTTTCACAACCGGGGCAGTATTCTTCCGAACATTGACCGAAGTCGTTTGCCAGTGTTCCCTAGAGCTCTATAATGATTTCATAATAGTCTTGAACCCACGAACAGTGTTCGGTACCGGAGTGAGAGGTTGTGGATTTTCTCGCCTCGTCACCCCGGTCTTGCCGGAAAAAGGAGCGTTCATGAAGAAGTGGCTTCTGGTTGGTATGTGCGGATTGATTGCCTGTTCTGGCAATCACCCTGCGCCAGCGCCTTCACCTCGTCAAACACCTCAGGAAACGAGCAGCCGCCCTCCACAGACGTCAACACCAGGTGCGGGAGCTTTGTCCTCTCCTCGCTCTCGCAACCTGTCCGATACTACCGATTCCCTGCTCCCTGCCAATGAGGAAATCGCCGAGCTCCAGCTGGCGGCTGATTCCGCTGCCGATGCCGAGGTTCTCGATCAACTGGAGAATACCGTTGCGGCTGTTCCGGAAAGCGCCGGCAGCGAAGCCGGCTCAGGCGGGGCAAGCGCAGTGGAGGGTGTCACCTGGGATATAGATGTCGCCAGCTTCACCAACCACGACCGGGTACAGTACTTCCTGGATTTTTTTCAGGGCCCGGCTCGTGAGCGTATGACCGTGTGGCTGGAGCGGATGCCTCGCTACGAGGCCATGATTCGTCAGCGGCTGGCCGAGCAGGGTCTTCCGGGTGACCTGGTATACCTCGCTCTCATCGAGAGTGGTTTTTCCAACACAGCCGTCAGTCGAGCGCGTGCTACCGGCATGTGGCAGTTCATGAAGGGGACAGCCCAGATGTATGGGCTTCGGATCGATTCCTGGGTCGACGAACGGCGCGATCCATATATCGCGACCTATGCTGCCGCCCGGCATCTTCACGATCTCCGCAATCGTTTCGGATCAGTGTATCTCGCCGCTGCCGCGTACAATGCGGGTGGTGGCAAGGTCAGCCGGAGCCTGTCGCGTTTACCGGAGGAAGCAGATGACAGCCTCAACACTGATGCGACTTTCTTCCGGTTGTACGATACCCGCCATCTCCGGCAGGAAACCCGCGACTACGTGCCCAAGCTCATTGCCGCCGCGCTCATAGCCAAGGAGCCAACCCGGTACGGATTTCCTGATTTCGATTCTTTGCAGCCCATCGTCTGGGATTCAATCATTGTCCCTGATGCAACCGGTCTTGATGTCATTGCCCGGATGGCGGATACCACCGTCACGGCGATCCGGGAGATCAATCCGCAATATCTGCGACTCTCAACCCCGCCGCACACCAGGAGCACCATTCGCCTTCCGGTTGGCACCGGACCCAGTGTCGAAGTGGCCTACGCTGAGCTGCCCCCCAGCAAGCGGGTAACCTTTCAGGAGCATTATGTCACCCGAGGTCAGACCCTTGGCGGAATCGCACGAATTCATCACGTGAGTGTCAGCGACCTGCAGGAAGCCAATCCAGGGGTCTCGAGCCGGTTAAAGGTTGGTCAAAGACTCATCGTACCAACGGGAGGGGTGTCGGCCGCGCGAGAGGCCAGTCGAGCTGAAGATCGCAGGGCCGAAATTCGTCGCTCGGTGGCAACCACCCATACCGTTCGGTCGGGTGAGACCCTGTCGGAAATCGGCGGGCGATATCACGTGTCAGTGAGTCAGCTCAAATCGTGGAACCACATCTCTGGATCTACTATCCGGGCCGGTCAGAAGCTCAGAGTCGGCACTTCGATCGCGACCCGTGTCGCCGGTGGTGGAAGCGTTCACGTCGTGCGGTCAGGTGATACCCTGTCTGGTGTTGCCGCACGCTACGGTGTCTCTCAGACCGCCCTGCGCGAAGCCAACGGACTTGGGTCCAGCTCGTTTCTCCGCGCCGGATCCAAGCTCAAGATTCCTGGCAATTGAGAGTAGGGAACAGTAAAAACCGCCCCTGGTATGAATCCTCCTCATGGAGAACCTGGGCATAGATGCGATATTTCAGTTGGTGCCCCATTGAATTCGGCACCTTCAACACAAACGGTGCAACAAACCACTCCTGCCAAAGTAGTCACAGCGCCG
>JBDTQP010000092.1:0-11159 GCA_039932125.1 Gemmatimonadota bacterium | reverse complement strand
TCGCGCTCGACAACGGCGCGCCGAAAGTGATGAACCTGAAGGAGCTGCTCGAGAAATTCATCGCGCACCGCCACACTATCATTGTCCGCCGGACCCAGTTCGATCTCGACCAGGCCCAGGCGCGGGAGCATATTCTCGAGGGTCTCAAGATCGCCGTCGACAACATCGACGAAGTGATCAAGATCATCCGCGGCTCCAAGGACACGCAGACCGCCGACGAGAAACTGCGCAAGCGGTTCAAGCTCTCGGAGAAGCAGACCGAAGCGATCCTCAATATGCGGCTCGCCCGGCTCACTGGCCTCGAAATCGACAAGCTGGATGCGGAGCTTAAGGAAGTGCGCTCGACGATCAAGGACCTGAAGGCGATCCTGGCGTCGAAGGAACAGCGGATGAACATTCTCAAGGAAGAGATGGACGACGTTGCCAAGCGGTTTGGCGACGATCGCCGCACCGAGATCCTCGTCGACCAGGACGACTTCTCAGTCGAAGACCTGATCGCCGAAGAAGATATGGTGATCACCATCTCCCACGCGGGATACATCAAGCGGATTCCGGTGACGACCTATCGCCGCCAGCGGCGCGGGGGACGCGGCCTGACCGGCATGCAGACGAAAGAAGAGGATTGGGTGGAACACCTCTTCATCGCCAGTACGCACGACTATCTCATGTTCTTCACCAATAAGGGCCAGGTGTACTGGCTCAAGGTTCATGAGATCCCGCAGGGGGGCCGGGCGGCACGGGGCAAGCCGGTGGTCAACTGCATCTCGATCCGGCCGGATGAGCAGGTGGCGGCCACGGTAGCGGTCCGCGAATTCTCCGAAGACAAGTGGCTGATGTTTGCCACCCGGCTCGGCACGGTCAAGAAGACCATTCTGTCGGCCTACGGCAACGTGCGCTCCAACGGGATCAACGCGATCAACATCGACGACAGCGATGAGCTGATCGATGTTCAGCTGACCGACCAGAGCAGCGACATCGTCCTGGCGACGAGCGATGGCATGAGCATCCGGTTTCATCAGAGCGACGTGCGGGAGATGGGCCGGGTCGCGGCCGGCGTGAAGGGCGTCGTGCTGGGGAAGGGCGACCACGTCATTGGCATGGTGGTCGTGAGGCGCGATGCCACGCTCCTCGTCGTCAGCGAAAAAGGCTACGGCAAGCGGTCAGAGCTCTCGGACTATCGGGTGCAGCGGCGCGGCGGCAAGGGCATCATTACGCTTAAGCGGACCGACAAGACCGGCAGTATCGTGGCGCTGATGGAAGTCCAGCCCGAAGATGAGCTCATGATGATCACCCGCGCGGGCGTCATCATTCGCTCGCCCGTCGAAGGCATCCGGGTTATCGGGCGGAATACCCAGGGCGTCAAGGTCATGAATCTTGATTCGGGAGACGCGGTTGTCGATGTGGCTCGCGTCGTCAAGGAAGACGACGCCGTTGAAGGTGCCAACGGGGCGGAAATCCCCGCCGCCGAAGGTGAAGAGGATGAGGGTGAAGACGCCGGGTAGCCAGATCTGAGCTGGATCCTGGCGCCGGCCGCGATCACCGACTGGCGATGTTCGATGAGCCAGGTTGCCATAGACCATACGCATGGAGCGGAATGGGGACGATGCCGGGAGGTTGAATGGAGACTGCAGTAGAGACCGTATCCATAGACAATATTCGCGCTGCCGCCAGTCTGCTCGAAGGCGTCATTGTGCGAACCCCGCTTCGCCAGGCCGCTCGTCTGTCCGAGAAGCTTGGCATCAACGTGCTGCTCAAGTGCGAGAACCTTCAGCCGGTGGGGGCTTTCAAGATCCGCGGGGCCTACACGGCGATCGCGCGGCTGGCACCCGAGGTGCGGAGTCGAGGGGTCATCACCTACTCCAGTGGCAATCACGGGCTCGCCGTCACCTATGCCGCAGATCTCCTCGGGATCCGTGCCGTAATAGTGATGCCCGAGACCGCCCCGCGGATCAAGGTTGACGGCGTTCGCCGGAAGGGCGGAGAGGTGGTGTTTGCCGGCACGACCAGCGCGGACCGAAAGGCGCGGGCGGAGGAAATTGTGGCGAAAGAAGGGCTGGTGATGATTCCCCCCTTCGAAAGCAATGATGTGATTGCGGGGCAGGGTACCTGCGGTCTCGAGATTCTCGATCAGCGCCCCGATGTAAAGACAGTGCTGGTGCCGGTTGGCGGCGGCGGACTCCTTGCCGGCATTGCCACGACCATGCTGGCACTCAAACCCGATGTGCGGGTGATTGGCGTCGAACCCGTGGGAGCGGCGAAGCTGACGGCGGCACTGGCAGCAGGGCATCCTGTGACGCTCGAGAGCACGAGCAGCCTGGCCGATGGGCTGATGCCGCTTTCCATTGGCTCGCTCACCTTCGCTCACATCCGCCGGAACGTCAGTGAAGCGATTTTAGTGACCGATGAAGAGCTGGCCCGCGCGGTGCGTTATCTCCATGAGGACGTCAAACTGCACACCGAGCCGTCCGGGGCTGCGACAACCGCGGCGCTGCTGGCGAATAAGATCAGCCCCATTGAGGGGCCCGTCGTCGCGGTGGTGAGCGGCGGCAATATCGATCACGATCTGTTCGGCCGGCTGGTGCACTGAATGACCATTCCCCGCATCATTGTCGCCGATGACGACCAGGCGCTGTCTCGCACCCTCTCCTGGATCCTGAAGGAGAATGGTTACGACGTGACGACGGTACCGAATGGGGAAAACCTTCTCGACCGTCTTCTGGAAGACCAGTACGACCTTCTCCTGCTGGACATCATGATGCCCAAGGTGGACGGCCTGCAGCTCCTGGAACGGGTCAAGAGCGACAACCGCTTCAAGGATCTCCCGGTCCTGATGATCTCCTCGATGCCGCCCGAGGAAGCCACGGTACGGTCTCTGGGGCTGGGCGCCGCGGATTTCATTTCCAAGCCATTCCGGGTGCGCGAGCTGCTCGCACGGGTAAAGGCCCATCTTCGCGTAGGGCGCGAGCTCAACCAGGCACGGGCGGAAGCACGGTCGCGCACCGAGATGGTCGAAATTCTTCAGGAAGTCACCGCGTCGCTCAAGGCCGATGAGATCTACCAGATTCTCGTGCGGCGCGTCGCGCGCGGGCTCAAGATTTCCAAGTGTTCCATTATTCTGGCCAAGGCTGGGGACGAGTTTGGCACCGTGGTCGCGGCCAACGAGAACCCGATGCTCCGCAACCTCCAGGTGGAGCTTCGGAAATATCCCGAGATCGTCCAGGCGCTCTCGACGGGCGAGATGGTCCTGGTGCAGGACGTGTTGACCGACCCGCTGTACGATGCCGCGCGAACGGAATGGGGTGAAGATGGTACTTACGTGCCGACCCGCTCCGCGATCGCATTGCCCTTCTTTCTCCGGAACGAGCCGACCGGTGTCTTCTTCCTCCGCACTACCGCGGAAGACCCTCCGCTCAACCAGCAGGACGTGGCGTTCGCCGACCAGGTGACCAGGGCGGCGGTAGCTGCTCTGGAAAAGGCCTACGATCTCGAAAGCGCCGTGGCGGGGCAGGAAGAGTTCAAGCATCTCGCCGAGACCGATCCACTCACTGACACGTACAATCGGCGCGCGCTGGTCGAGAAGCTCGCCTCCGAGCTCGATCGCACGACGCGCTACGGGACAGTGCTGACCTGCCTCATGCTGGATATCGACAACTTCAAGACTATCAACGATACCTACGGTCACCTCATGGGCGACCGGGTGCTTCGACTGATCGCGGGAATTCTCCGACGGGAACAGCGATCGGTCGACGTGGTCGCGCGCTACGGAGGCGAAGAGTTCGTCGTTCTCCTCCCGGAGACGGGACTTTCGGGAGCGCGGATTTTCGCCGAGCGCATTCTCCGGCGGGTGGCCGGACACGACTTTGGTGAGGGAGGAAGGCCGGTTCGCGTCACGGTTTCCATTGGTATCGCCACATATCCCGACGAGCGGGTCAACGACGGTGAGTCGCTGCTTCGTCTTGCTGACACCCACCTGTACAAGGCCAAGAACGACGGCCGTAACCGGTTCCGCGATTGAGCTCCCGACGATGCCCCCGTTGCGGGGCGATGTACCAGGCCCCGGCGCGATTCTGCCAGAATGATGGATCGCCGCTGATCGACGTGCAGGCATCGGCCGACACGCCGCAGCCGCCAGCCGTTTCGCGCACCGAGGTACGGAAAGCGCCAGCCACGCCGTCCAAGGGTGTCGACCGCGCGAGCACCCTGACCGGACAGGTGCTCGATGGCCGCTATCAGGTGGTCAAGAAGCTGGGCGAAGGCGGGATGTCCTACGTGTACCTGGCGCGGGAGTCGGACACCAACGATACCGTCGCCATCAAGGTGCTGTCACCCAAGTTGAGCACCGAGAAGAGCTCGGTGGAGCGGCTCCGCCGCGAAGCCGGTCTGGCCATGCGGCTCGATCATCCCAACGTCTGCCGGATCCTTCGGCTGGGCGAGACAGAAGACGGCCTCATCTACCTCGTCATGCCCTACCTCCAGGGCGACCTGATGAGCGACCATGAAATCCGGAATGGACCCTTCACCCTTGAGCAGGGTATGCCCCTTCTGCTCCAGATGTGTCGAGGTCTTCATCATGCGCACGCGCTGCACATCATCCATCGCGATCTCAAGCCGGAGAACGTGATGCTCGTAGAAGACCCCGGGCAGGGGATGCGTGCCGTGGTGATGGACTTCGGTCTTGCGAAAGAGCGCCGCGCGGAACCCGAGGTCGCCAAGCTCACGGCAACTGGTATCGTGCTCGGCACGCCCGAGTTCATGAGTCCAGAGCAGATTCGCGGGAAGCCACTCGACGGCCGCAGCGACATCTACGCGCTCGGCATTCTTGCCTTCGAAATGTTCTCCGGCCAGCTCCCATTCCTGGGCCGCTCGGCGCAGGAAATGATGATCGCGCGGCTTCGCGGGAACGCCATGCCGCTGAGACAGGTGAAGCCGGAACTCCCGGCCAAGCTCGAGAGCGTGATTGCCAAGTCGCTGGAAACCGAACCGGAGAAACGCTGGGACAGCATGTCCGCCTTCGCCGAAGCGCTCTCCGGTGTGAGCGGCGGCGGCACCATGTTCGCCAAGCTGTTTAAGCGTTAGTGGTGAGCAGTGAGCGGGGCCGAACCTTGGAATTTTTGCTCGCCTTGAGCGTCGCAATTGCCCCGCGCGGAGGGCGCGGAATTCCGCGGAAATCGCGGAAAACACCTTCGACCATTTTGACGCGTTTCACTGCTGTAATACTGGGCCCTGCAATTCGGTAGCTGAATTATCGTTGTATTTGTTTTTTTGAGCATTTTTTGACTTTGAGTCAATAGGTTTTCGCCATTCGCCCAATGCCTGAACTGGGTGATTCTGTTTTCCGCGACTTCCGCGGAATTCCGCGCGGGGCGGTTGCAAAACCCAGGATGTGCGGCGATCTCAAGGCCGGCTCGCTTACCTCTCCCTGCTTACCCTGTTCAAGCGTTAGCAAAGGCGGCAGGTCAGATGACAAGCGTTACCTGAGATCATTTCCATGTCGGGCTTCTTAACTGCCCCGCGCGGAAGACGCGAAATTCCGCGGAAGACGCGGAAAACCGCTGCACATAAGAATCCGCATTTTTTTAGTTTGAACAGCTTGGCCATTTAGGCTTGTGACCTCTGCACCCGCTGTCTGTCTTGAGATTCCGAGGCATGTCGCACAGGCAATAGTTTTGTGTTCTGGATAATTCTTTAGTGTTTCTCCGCGACTTCCGCACGGGGCGGTTGCAAAACCCAGGATGTGCGGCGATCTCAAGGCCGGCTCGCTTACCTCTCCCTGCTTACCCTGTTCAAGCGTTAGCAAAGGCGGCAGGTCAGATGACAAGCGTTACCTGAGATCATTTCCATGTCGGGCTTCTTAACTGCCCCGCGCGGAAGACGCGAAACGCGGAAGTCGCGGAAAACACCTTTGACCATTTTGACGCGTTTCACTGCTGTAATAAAGGGCCCTGCGATTCGGTAGTTGAATTATCGTTGTATTTGTTTTTTGAGTATTTTTTGGCTTTGAATCAATAGGTTTTCGCCACTCGCCCAATGCCTGAACTGGGTGATTCTGCTTTCCGCGACTTCCGCGGAATTCCGCGACTTCCGCACGGGGCGGTTGCAAAACCCAGGATGTGCGGTGATCTCAAGGCCGGCCCGCTTACCACTTACCGCTCACCGCTTACCTCCAGCACATGAAGCGATACCCAGCCTTTGACCCCCCCGAGTACCTCAACTGGACCGCCGATCCGGAGCTGATCCAGGCGTTTCGGGAGACCCTCGCACGGGACCCTGCCCGGGCTGCCGTGCTGGCCAGCCTTGGGCCGGAACAGCACCTCCTGCTCTATCGCCGGCTCCTGCGCGCGCGACTGTTCGACATCAATCTCAAGCGCTGGGTCATGCAAGGTGTCATCTCCAAGGCCTGGCTCGGCACCGGTGAAGAGGCGGTCACTACCGGTCCCGTATTCGCGCTAGACCCTGCGCGTGACTTTGTTGCTCCCATGATTCGCAACGCATCCGCCTGCTGCGACATGGGGATGCCTCTCGCGGACAGCTTTCGGGGATACCTCGGCACCGCCAATTCACCATCGGGCGGTAGAGACGCCATTGTTGGTTCGCTCCCCAAACACGTGATCGCCCCGGTCTCTCCCGTCGGTACCATGGTCCCCATCTGTCTTGGCATAGCCATGTCCTCTCAGATCAGGGGACAGCCGCTCGTCGCGATGACCTGGATCGGAGACGGCTCGGCCAAAGTCGGTGTCACGCACGAGGGATTCAACTTCGCCGCCGTGCGCAAAGCGCCAGTCATCTACATTCTGCAGAATAATCGCGTCGCGCTGGGGACCCGTCTTGATCAGCATCATCTTGCCGACAACTTTGATGACTGGCCCCACGCATACGGCATCAATGGAGGGACCTTCGACGGCAATAACGTGCTCGATGCCTATGCGGCGACAAAGCTGGCGGTCGAGCAGTGTCTCGCAGGCGAGGGCCCGGTGCTGCTGATTGCGGAGACTTTTCGCATGGGTGGACACGCTACGCACGATGAACGTGAAGCCCGGGAGACCTTTCCCGCTGAGCTTTTCTCCGAGTGGGGCCAGCGAGATCCTATCGGACTGTACGAAGAATTTCTCAAGCAGGAAGGCGCGACTGTCGAGATGCTCTCGAGCATCGAGCTGGAAGTCGAAGCGGAGGTGGAAGCGGCCGCCGCAGAAGCGTTGGCTGACAAAAGCAAGGTGCCGGTTCCGGAGAGCGCCTTAGAGGGTGTTTATAGTAAGCGGTAAGCGGTAAGCGGGAAGCGGGAAGCGGGAAGCGGGAAGCGGGAAGCGGGAAGCGGGAAGCGGTGACACCTGGTGCCTCAGGGTCTGCGATCACATTGCCATACGCTATATGCGATGAAGGATTTTCACATATGATCAAGAATATTCGCGGTATTGCCTCGTATTTCCTCATCGCTCTCCTGGCTACAGCCGTGGGTGCGACGGGGACCTGGCTGCTTCGCGGGAGCAATCGCACTCAGCTGGATGCCGTGACCACGCATGGTGAATGGGTCTATATCAGGAAAGGCGCTGACTCCATCCGCGCATACGTCGCCTATCCGGAGCGGAACGACAAGGCGCCCGGTGTCATTGTCATCCACGAAATCTTCGGACTCACCGATTGGGAGCCAACCGTCGCCGATCGGCTGGCGAAGAACGGTTACATTGCCATCGTCCCCGACCTGCTCTCCTCCCGCTTTGGAATATCTCCAGCATCCGCGGATTCCGGCCGTAAGCTGGTGGGGTTGCTCGAGCCCGATGCGGTCACGGCCGATCTCAACGCGACCTACACGTACCTGAATGGCCTCCCTTCCATCCGGAAAGACCAGATCGGGACCATTGGTTTCTGCTGGGGAGGTGGGCAGAGTTTTCGCTACGCCACCAACAATCCGGGACTCAAGGCCGCCGTTGTCTGCTACGGTCCTCCGCCCGATTCTGCAGCGCTCTCCCGGGTCCATGCCTCGGTGCTCGGTGTCTATGGCGAGAGCGACGCTCGCATCGACGCGACGCTTCCCGGCACCGACTCCACCATGAAAGCACTCGGCAAGTCGTATCGCTACGATATATACCCGGGGACGGGACACGGATTTCTCAAGCCGGGCCGCCAGGGCAGCGATGGTCCCCAAGTCGATGCTGCGTGGGAAAAGATCCTCGGGTTCTACCAGTCGGCGCTGGGCAAGTAATCAAGCGGTGAGCGGTGAGCGGGAACCGCTGTTCACCGTTCGAGTGGTGGCCGCTCTCACGCCAGGATACACTGGAGCGAGGCAGTTCCCCCTTACCACTCACCGCTGACCGCTCACCGCTCACCATTTACCTCTCACCGGTTCTCATGATCCATCACGTCGTTCTCTTCAATTTTTTGCCGACCACTACTGAACCGCAGTTAGATGCCGCCGAACGGGGCCTTCTGGCGATGAAGGGACAGATTGCCGAGGTTCTCGATGTTCGGTTTGGCCGAAACCTGGGACCGAGCGCTGATCAGTACTCTCATGCGCTCCTGGTGGTCTGTGAGGATATGGATGCGGTACGGCGCTACCTGGATCACCCGGTGCACCGAAACACCGTCAGCACGCTCATTGCCCCAATTCGATCGGCGAGGATGGCCGTCGATTTCGTGGTCTAGCCCGTGTTCTCAATCCAACCTGCCACCGCGGCTCTCCCTTGATACTTCCGCTGCTCCTTGTCTTGCAAGCCGGTGTGCTGGCTCCTGCGGATACGCCCACGCCGGCGCACGATGCCCAGCATTACGATCTCCTCCTGACCATTCCCGCCACGGGCAAAGTCATCTCCGGGCAGATGACCACGCGATGGCGGCTTTTGTCCGGAGGCCCGTTTGTCGTTGAGCTGGACTCAGTCCTGGTGATTCGTGATGTCCAGCTGAATGGGCGTCCCGCCCGTGGCTGGGAACGACATGGCGACGTGGTCACGATTCCCCAGCGCGGTCAGGCCGGAGATTCGGCCACGACCCTCATCCGCTATGTCGGCACACCGCGTGATGGGTTGGTGATCCGCGACAGCCTCGGGATTCGGACCGTTTTTGCCGATAACTGGCCCAATCGCGCCCATCGCTGGTTCCCGCTGCAGGACCATCCCAGCGACAAAGCGACGGTCACGTTTCATGTGGCCGCACCCAACGGGTACCAGGTCATTGCCAATGGCAATCGTACAGGTCCCCAGCCGATTCAGACCGGTCTGCTCTGGACCTACGACATGGACCGGCCGATCCCTCCGGCGACCATGGTGGTCGGTGTGGCCCATATGGCCCGTGCAAAGATGGGCGATGGCGGGTGTCCGGTGCGTTGCGTGCCCGTTGAAGTGTGGACCTATGCGGACGATTCCAGCTATGCGGTAACCGGGCCGTTCAGAAATGCGACTGGGATCATCGATTACTTCAGCGCCGTCATCGGCGAGTTCCCGTACTCTCGCCTCACTCATGTACAGTCGAGCACGATCTTCGGTGGGATGGAGAATTCGACCGCCATTTTCTATGATGAAAAGGCTTACCGCAAACACACACTCACCGAGTCCACTGTTGCGCACGAAACTGCGCACCAGTGGTTCGGTGATGCCGTCACCGAGCGGGATTGGTCCCACCTCTGGCTCTCGGAAGGCTTCGCGACCTACTTCGCGGCGCTCTGGGCTGAGCACCTGGGTGGAGATTCGGCACTTCAGGAAACAATGACCGCAGCGGCCGAAGAGATTTTCAAGTCCCCAGTCACGGAACGGCCTGTCATCGATACCGCGTCCAACCTTATGGACCTCCTTAACACCAACAACTACAACAAGGGCGGCTGGGTTCTCCACTCGTTGCGTGGCCTGCTCGGCGATTCCACCTTCTTTCGCGGCATTCGAGACTATTACGCCACGTACCGGGATAGCACGGTGTTAAGCCTCGATTTCGAGCACAGCATGGAGACGGCGTCGGGGCAGGATCTCACCTGGTACTTCCACCAGGCGCTCACCCAGCCCGGCTACCCCAAGCTCGACATCACCTCTCGCTATGACAGCACGCGTCACCAGCTTGCGATGACTGTTCGGCAGGTGCAGCCGGAATCGTGGGGCACCTACCGTCTGCCTGGCTTTGAGCTGCTGGTCGGCGGCATGCTGGTTCGTGTGGATATCGATGGCCGGGAGTCGAAGTTCTCCTTCGATCAGTTCACGGAGAACCCGGGAAGAGTTGAAGCGGACCCGAACGGATGGTGGCTTTTCCAGGCAGTGAGCGGTGAGCAGTGAGCGGTAAGATGGTTGCTGGCCGAGCGGCGATAGGCCTTGTAGTCGCGCTGTGTGCGAGTGCATGCAAGATGTCGTTGAGCCCCATCAGCAACAGGATCGGCATCGGGGTAGAGTCATACGTGATCTTCGAGGGTGACGGTGAGGACGGCGAGGGAGATCTCTACGCAGGTTCCGCCAGCGGCGGCACGGCCTATCAACTCACCTTCAGCCGGGCTCACGAATCATCTCCGGCGCTTTCTCCGGATGGTGCGGTGCTCGCATTCATCCGGGGACGCACCCGCCAGGATTCGTCATCGTATCGCGTCTGGATAATGAACCTGCTGAACGGTTCCGAGCGAGAGCTCCCCGCTCTTCCGGCCAACGCGCATCTCGAGCGGCTCGCGTGGTCCGCCGATAGCCGTACGCTCTACCTCCGAACATCAGCCGGCGACGTCAGTACCCCGGCGCCACCGGCAGGCCCGGCTCTCCTGCCGGTACCCGCGGAATCGAGTGCGGTCGCCGATTCGGCCCTGGAGGTCATGCTCGGGGAATCGAGGCAGGCACGCCTGATTCCCTGTGCAGGTGAAGCTGGCATATGCGTGGCTGTGGATTCGGGCGCACCCCAGAATATCTCAACCCAGGGAGCTGGTGCCTTCAGGTGGGGATCTGATTCAGTCGCGTTCTGGCTGGGCGATGCGATTGAAATACGACCACTCGGCGGGGGAACAACGCGAACCCTGCGGTGGAAAGGCCTGCCAGCTCATCCAGGAGCTGCGACCCATTTTCGCGGTCGTCCAGAGGAAGTAACACCCCCTGCGTATCGCTGATCGCGCATCGCTTCTTCACGCCGATAGCGCTTGCAATGTGATTGAGATTCGGCCCGCTTACCGCTTACCGCTTACCGCTTACCGCTTACCGCTTACCGCTTACCGC
>JBDTQP010000091.1:0-11200 GCA_039932125.1 Gemmatimonadota bacterium | reverse complement strand
AGAACGGCTGACGACTAGCGCGCAGGGGCCACACCCGTTCCCATTCCGAACACGGCAGTTAAGCCCTGTAGCGTCGATGGTACTGCCACTGAGAGGTGGTGGGAGAGTAGACCGTCGCCAGCTTCTCCTTGGCCCCTTTCGGGGGGCCTTTTTTTTGTCCCCGAACCCCTTACCGTTACCGCTCATGACCCCGATCGATGACTGGATCTCCCAGCTCGGTGGTGGCCCCTGGACCGTGTTGCTGGTGGCCATCCTGCTGGGCCTCCGGCACGCCACCGACCCGGACCATATCGCGGCGGTCTCCACCCTCGTCCTCGGAGACCGCAAGGAAGGCGCGCGCCGAGCCCGGGTGCTCGGCACAGCCTGGGGATTGGGTCATGGCCTCACGTTGTTCTTGTTCGGGCTCCCCGTCGTGTTATTCCGGAAGTACCTGCCCGGACCGGCGCAGCAGGGCGCCGAGATCGCCATCGGAGCGATCATCGTGATTCTCGCCGTACGGTTGCTGTTGCGTTGGCGCAGGGGAGAATTCCATGCCCATCCCCACCTTCACCAAGGCGTGCGACACGAGCATCCTCACCTGCATGAACATGCGGACCATGCGGTTCATACCGAGGTTCACCAGCACGCACATGCCGAAGCCATCGGGCGCTCGCCGTTCACCGCGTTCGGCATTGGCCTGGTGCATGGCATCGGCGGCTCCGCAGGAGCGGGCATTCTGCTTGTCAGTGCGGCGCCCACCACTACTTCGGGCGTGGTCGCGCTGCTGCTGTTCGCCCTGGGAACGGCATTTTCGATGACCCTCATTACCGCGGTGTTCGGCGCCATTCTGGGGCAGGGAAGCGTGGCCCGAAAACTTGACTGGCTGATTCCGGCGCTCGGCACCCTGAGCCTGTGTTTCGGGGTATGGTACGGGTGGGAGGCGCTGACGGTCCTCTCCCGCTAGAGGCGCCGCCGCTCGCCGTTTAGTGGCCTGGTTTGGGGAAGCCGCTATATTCGTCACGTTATCCTCCCCACTCATCCCCTTGGTCCGCGTTCATGCCGAAAGCCCCGCAGCCCCCGCAAGTCGGCCTTCCAGCGCCGCCGTATGCTGGATCGCCGCACCGAGTGGTCGGAATCGGTGCTTCCGCCGGAGGCGTGGAGGCTTTTGCCCGGCTCCTGAAGGCCTTGCCGGTCGACAGTGGGATGTCATTCGTGCTGCTCTCCCACCTCTCACCCAGCCATCACAGCGAACTGGCCCGCATTTTCTCACCCCTGACCCCGATGCCGGTCAAGGATGCAGAGGATGGGGAGCCCATCATACCGAACCAGGTTTACGTGCTCCCATCCGACCGGATTCTGACCATTGCTGATGGGTGCCTGCACCTGACCGGCCGGAACTCCACGGACCTTCGGCCCAGCGCCATCGACCAGTTCTTCGAATCGCTGGCCATTGAACTGGGCCCTCTGGCTGTCGGTGTCGTGCTGTCGGGGACCGGCTTCGATGGCACGGCTGGAGTCCGGGCGATTAGGGCTCACGGCGGGGTCACCTACGCCCAGGATCCCGCTCTCTCTGCCTTCGATGGAATGCCCCGTAGCGCCGTCGATTCTGGAGCGGTGGATTTCACCCTGACGCTCGAGGGGATTGCCTCGGCCCTCACTACACTCGCGCGCCTGGGCCAGGAGTCTGTCGCTATCGTGTCGGCTGCCCCGCCATCGGAAACCGACTGGGATAGCGATACCGACGAGGACCAGTCAGCCCCGCCGATTTCAGCGCGCGACGCGGAAGCGCTGGATGAAATCATCCGGATTCTCCAAACCAGCACGGGGGTAGATTTTTATCACTACAAGCGGCCCAGTCTGGTCCGGCGGGTCCGCCACCGGGCGGTAGAAATCGGCCTGCCGGATCTCTCTTCCTACCTGGAGCGGCTGCGGTTGGATCCGGCCGAGGTCAAGGGCCTCCTTCAGGTTGTTCTGGTTCAAGTCACCCGGTTCTTCCGGGAGTCGAAGACCTTCGAGGTTTTGCAGGCCAGGGTCATTCCCGTACTGACGAAGGGCCGTAAGAGCGGCGATGTGGTGCGGGTCTGGGTGATCGGCTGCGCCAGTGGGGAGGAAGTGTATTCACTTGCGATGGCCTTTCTGGAGGTAGAAACCGCGCTGGGCGTGGAGGTGCCGGTCAGAATTTTTGCCTCGGACGTGAGTGACCCCGCGCTCTCGACTGCGCGTCTGGGTCTCTATCCGAACACCATTGCTGCGGATATCTCGACTGCGCGGCTCGAACGGTTCTTCCAGCCGGTGGACCATCGGTATCAGGTGATCAAGCGACTGCGGGAGATGTGTGTCTTCGCTCGCCACGACATCACCCGGGATCCTCCCTTCGCCCAGCTGGATCTGGTGCTGTGCTGTAACGTGCTGATCTATCTCGATCAGGTGTTACAGCGACGGCTATTGCAGAACATGCACTATGCGCTCAAGCCCGGAGGGTACCTGATGCTGGGCCCGGCCGAGACGACGACGGGAGTCGAGGGACTTTTCTCGCCGTTCGATCCCAAGCACAAGATCTATATGCGGCGGGTGGGGCCGGCCAGACTTTTTGTTGTCCCTGGAGTCACTCAGGCCAAAATTCACCCGGCCGGAAACGACATTCCGCGGTTGCAGACGCCCCGACTCCAAGGGGGAACTCACCACCTTCATCGTGCCGCCGAGCGCGCGTTTTTTTCTCTATATCCCACCGCCAGCGTGATCGTCAACCAGGAATTCGACATACTCCACTATGAGGGGCCTACCGGGCCGTATCTCCAGGCCCCTACCGGCGGTCCCACCGCGCAAGTCCTGCGGTTGGCCCACCCCGATCTGCAGTTGGTGATGGGACGGATGCTTCGGAGGGTCAAGAAGGATCGATCACCCGCGCGGCAGCTGGGGATTCGTGTCGCCACCGGCCGGCAAACTCGCCGGGTAAATCTCGCCGTCCTGCCTGTTTCCATGGATGACAGCGAGGAGCCGTTCTACCTGGTGGTCTTCGAGGCAGTAGCGGGCAAGGGGCTGGAAGCTGACGGGTCCCCCGGGAAGCACTCGGGCAGGGACGCCGCGCGGGTGCTGGAGCTGGAGGCGGAGCTAGCCGAGAGCAAGGAGTATCTCCAGACCTTCATCGACCAGCAGGATGCCGCCCATGCCGAGCTCCAGGCGGCCTACGAGGCCAGCCTATCGGTAAACGAAGAATACCAGAGCACCAACGAAGAGTTGGAATCCGCCAAGGAAGAACTGCAGTCGCTGAACGAAGAACTCACTACGGTGAACGAGCAGATGCAGCAGCGCAGTGCCGAGGTGCAGGCACGGTCCGCCGAGGTGAGCGGCCTGCTGGAAGCGCTGGATATGCCCATCCTTCTACTCACCCGGGACCTTCGCTTGCGGGCCTACAACAGCCGGGCGGCAGCCGATTTTCACCTTTCTCAGGCGAGAATCGGCCGTCAGCTGGGCGACACCAGTTTGCCAGTGCCGTCGGCCGATCTCGCGGGTGTGGTCGAGCGGGCCCTCGGAGAGGCGAAAGTCCAGGATCTGGAATTACAGGACCGGCAGGGACGCTGGCAAACCCTCCGGGCCTGGCCCATTCAATCAGGAAGCGATGAGGGCACGGCCGCCATCGCCTTCATGGACATCGCCAAGCTCAAGGCGGACGTCGCCGAGGAGCGCGACGCGCGCTCCTACAGTGAGGCGGTCGTCGAGACCATCCTGGACCCGCTCGTCGTCCTCGATGAAAACAGCCGGATGCTGCATGCCAATCGAGCTTTTCATCGCACCTTCGGCACAGATGCGGAGTCTTTTGAGCCACGAGACCTCGGTCAGCTGGGAGGCAAAGACTGGAATCCTGCCGTCATTGACGCCTTCCTGGCCCTGGCGGCTCACTCCGATCGGCCCCTCGACGGCCCGGAGATCTCGCTCATCTCCAGCCGCCTGGGCCGGCGCATTTTCCAGTTGGGTGCCGGCACGATTAGATGGCAGGGTCCCCGGAGAATCCTGCTGGCGCTGAAGGACGTGACCGAGCGGAAGCTCGCCGAGGAAGCGGCACTGGAGACCTCTCGCATGCAGGCCGTCGGTCAGCTCGCGGGCGGCGTGGCTCACGAGATCAATAACCAGATGACCGTCGTCATCGGGTTGGCCACTTTTCTCCTTCGGGACACTGCGGATGGCGATCCTCGCAAGCCGGACATCACCCACATACTCAAGGCCGCCGATCGCTCCGCCGCGGTCAGCCAGCAACTGCTGGCCTTCAGCAGGCGACAGATGCTCCTGCCGGTCACGTTCGACCTGAATAGCATGGTCGGCATGGCGGAGACGAATCTCCGGCCATTCCTTCGATCTGATATTGTCCTTGAGGTGGTTCTTGGCGACCAGGTCGGGCAAGTGAGAGCGGACCTCGCCCAGATGGAACAACTGCTGGTCAATCTCGCGATCAATGCCCGCGATGCCATGACCGGTCCCGGGCGGTTGAAGATTGAAACCACGACCGTCCGGGTTACCGAAGCGCCCACCAATGCTCCGGATACCTCGGTGGTCCCGCGTGGAGTGTATGCCCGACTGTGCGTCAGTGATACCGGTCACGGAATGGACGCGGCCACCACAGCCCGGATCTTCGAACCCTTCTTCACAACCAAGGGGATCGGGCAAGGCACTGGGTTGGGGCTGGCCAGCGTGTACGGAGTCGTCAAGCAGAGCGGCGGGCTGATCTGGGTCGACAGCGAGATCGGCAAAGGTACCACGTTTACCATCGACCTCCCCCAGGTGACCGCGCTGGCGCCACCGCCGAAAACAGTGGCGGAACCAACGGCAACCGTTCGAGGGACCGGAACGATTCTCGTGGTGGATGACCAGGAGATGGTCCGGGCATGGGTGACCCGCACCCTCCGGGAAATCGGGTATTCCACCATAGAAGCAAACGACGGTCACGAAGTCCTTCGCCTCCTCGCGGAAGGCACTTCCGAGGTTGACATGGTGATCAGTGATGTGTCCATGCCGGGAATGGACGGCGCCGAGTTGTCGAAGCGGCTGGCGGAATTGCGACCCGACCTTCCCATGCTCTTCATGTCCGGCTTCGCCGAGGAAGATCTGGTGCACCGAGGAAAGGTGGTCGCGGGGACCACGATACTACTCAAGCCGTTCAGCGCGGCTGCTCTCGGTGAGAAGGTCAGAGAGGCGTTGGCGAACTCCGTAAAGGTCTAGCTCCTGCGCCTGATCTATATTGCCTCCATGGAAGACACGCTCACCCGTTGCGGCCACGTCGCGCTCACTGGCCTCCCCAACGTAGGGAAGTCCACTCTGCTGAACGCGCTGATCGGGCAGCACCTGGGCATCGTCAGCCCGAAGCCCCAGGCCACCCGACTGCCGGTGGTCGGCCTCCGGACCGAAGGCAACGTGCAGTACGTCTTTCACGATCTTCCCGGACTGCTGGACCCGTCCTACCTCATGCAGGAACGGATGCGCGCGGCGGCCCTGGACCAGTTCGGCCGAGTCCACGTCATCCTCCATCTGCATCCGGCCCCTGAGGCTCCGGCACCCGGGTTCACCCAGATTGCCCGCCTCGACCGGCCTCCTTCCGCTCCCGTTCTCACAGTGTACACTAAGGGTGATGTGGTCTCGGCTGAGACCCGGGCCCGCCTCATGGAGAATGGCGGGCTGGTGACCTCGGAAAACGGAGCCGGCCTCCAGCAGCTTCTGGCCCGGATCCGTCCGCTACTTCCGGAGCGTCCGTTCGAGTTCGATGCCGAGGATGTGGGAACCCAACCGATCCGGTTTTTTGTGGAGGAGTACCTCCGCGAAGCCGCCTTTGACCTGCTGGAAGAGGAGGTTCCCTACTCCTTCAATGCCCAGGTGGAGGAGTTTCGCGAGAACGACCGCCCCGTGTACATTCGTGTCACGCTCTACGTCGAGCGGGAGACCCAGAAGGCCATCCTGATCGGTGCCGGCGGCCGGACCATCAAAGCCATCGGAAGTCACGCTCGACGGCGGTTGGAGCCGCTGATCGGAGCGCCGGTGTATCTCGACTGTTGGGTGAAAGTGCTGCCAAACTGGAGAAAGAACGCGACAGCGCTTACCCGGTTTGGATTCCCAGAGCCCGGAGTCACATGACCATCCCAAGCGAACTGCTCGAGATCCTGGTGTGCCCCAAATGCCGGGGAGAACTGGAGTATCATCGGGAACCTGAGTCCCTGGTCTGCCACGCTTGCCGGCTGGTCTACCCGGTTGAAGACGGAATCCCCATCATGCTGATTGACGAAGCGCGCCCCCTCTGATCACGATGACCGCGATGAGGGTTCGCCGCGATCTCGACCGGGCGGAACTCTGGTTGTGAAGATCCATCGCATGTTCCACCCGCCCCTTCCTCTGACTTTCTCCCGATGACCCTGAATCAGAATTTGAGCGGCGACACCCGCGACCTGGTGGAGAATGCGCGGCTCGAAGCGGCGCGTCTGCAGCACGATTTTGTGGGATCGGAGCACTTGCTGCTCGCGCTCCTGGGACAACCTTCGGAACGATTTGGGCTTCTGCTCAGCAGGACAGAGATCGACCCAGCGGCTCTGCAGACGCTGATTCTGGCCGGAGTAAAGCCTGGAGACAGCGAAATACCTGCAGGTGAGCTGGGAATTCGCTCCGGGGCAAAGAAAGTGCTTGACCTGGCCCTCGTCGAGTCGAAAAATCTGGGGCACCCGGCGGCGGAACCGGAGCATGTCTGGTTGGCCCTTCTTCGGGAACGGAGAGGAGCGCTTCAGCAGACTTTGCTGGCCGCTGGTGCGAATCTGGATCGCGCTCGCGCCGAGCTCGTTCGGATAATGCCCGGTGAAAAAAAACCGGTGCCAGATCCGGCCGTCCAGGCCACACCTGTTCGTGAGCGCCCGCCGGTAGAAGCGCCCAGGAGGCCGGCTCGATCGGAGAGACCGAAACCGGCGCCAGCTCCAATAGTTGAGCATCGCACACCTGAAGTAGATCCTCCGCGCCAGCCGCCTCGGCCGGCCATCCTGGCTCACAGAAACCCGATTTTCACCTGGCGCAATGTCGGACTCCTCGCGGTGCCGGCGAGTATCGTACTCAAGATGGTACACGCCCCCGATGCAGCCATTTTTGCGGTGGCATGTCTCGGCGTCCTGCCGCTGGCGGCGTATATGGGAGAAGCCACCGAACATCTCTCACACCGCACCGGCCCGGGTATCGGTGGCCTTCTCAACGCCACGTTTGGAAATGCTGCCGAGCTGATCATCGCGATCGTTGCATTGCAGGCGGGACTGATCGATCTCGTGAAAGCGTCGATCACCGGAAGCATCCTTGGTAACCTGCTGCTGATCCTTGGGCTCTCCATTATTGCGGGAAGTCGTGATCGCCCGGTGATCAGGTTCAACCGCGCGGCTGCAGGAATGAGCGCGGCCATGCTGTCACTTGCGGTGGTAGGACTGGTTTTTCCGGCCATCTTTCATCAACTGCATCCTCGAGAGGCCGCGCAGGAACTCTGGTTGTCGGAGGGATTCGCGGTCATCCTTGGGCTTACGTATGTATGTTCGCTTATTTTCGCCCTGAAGACGCACAACGATCTGTTTGTCGGCGATGAGCACGAGTTTCCGGGCCGGCCCTGGGGAATCACCAAATCCATTTCGATTTTAGCCGTAGCGACGGTTGGTGTCGCGATCGAGTCCGAGCTGCTGGTGCATTCCGTGGAATCCGTCACCGCGACATTTGGCCTCTCGCAGACCTTTCTTGGTCTGATCATCATTCCGTTTATCGGTAACGCGGCAGAGCACGCGACCGCGGTCCTCGTCGCGCGCAAGGGGAAGATGGACCTGGCCCTCAACATCGCATTGGGGTCCAGCACCCAGGTGGCGCTTTTGGTAGCGCCGCTTCTGGTTTTCGCCGGACTCTTCATCGGCACGGGAATGAACCTTGTGTTTCGTCCCTTTGAGATCGCGGCGATAGCCATGGCGACCATCGTGACGGCCATTATCACGCTCGATGGTGAGTCGCACTGGTTCGAAGGGGTTCAGCTGCTGGCCGTCTATGCCATGGTTGCGGTTGCCGCCTTCTTCATCTAGCCGGTGTGGCCCGGTTTTCAGGCAAGGCCCCCCGGAGATCGTCGCCATTTCCGGGCATCATGAAATGTGGCTTCACATAGCTGGTTTCCGGTTTACACTTGCATGATGAGATCAGCGATGAGGCGTGCGCGGGTCACCTGGTGTTACAGTTTGACTTCCCGTACGGAGTCCCGTAAGTTGCCTTCAATTCACTCTTTACGAGGGTAGTGGGTGCGAACTCGCCCGACGATTCTCTATTACTCGCCGGACGCTCGCCCGGTCCCGCCCCTGGTTCGTCAATGGGCGGACGCCAAGGCGTTCCCCCTGATGGTTCTCGACCGCGCAGATGAGGTCGAGTCGATCGTCCTGCGGGGTTTCCCATGCATCCTCTTCGTGGATGCGAACAAGGCTGAGCAAGACGGCGCCGAGCTGGTTCGCCAGCTCAAGAACGACGCGTTTACGGCAATCGTTCCGGTGGCAATGCTGGCCGAGTCGCATGATCCTGAACGGGTGCAGGCCTGGTTCGCCGCCGGGACTGATGAGGTCATCACCGGGCTCTTTTCATCTGCCGAACAGCGCGCCAGGCTCGACGCGATGCTCGTGCGAACGCAACGTGACGTCTCGGTTCATCCATCGACCCGGCTGCCCGGCACGACAGAGATCGAGAGGGAGATTCGTCGCCAGCTTGAATCAGGTACCGAATTCGCGGTGTGCTACGCTGATCTCGATCACTTCAAGGAGTTCAACGACCGCTACAGCTACTACGACGGAGACCGGGTCATCTACCTGGTGTCGCGTCTGCTTCACGATGTGGTCAAGGGCATGAGTGCCGCCCGGGGATTTGTGGGCCATATTGGCGGTGATGATTTCATTTTCATCATCCCGTCCTCGGATATCAGCCCGGTGTGTACCGAAATCCTCCATGTCTTCGACACCCTGATGCCGCTTCAGTACAACGATCAGGATCGCCGCGCGGGGTATTTTTTCGGGAAAGATCGTCGCGGGCAGCTTCACCGGGTGCCGCTGATGACCCTCTCGATCGGAATTGTGACGAATCGAAACCGGCGCTTCGCTCACCCGGCCCAGGTGAGCGAACTGGCAACCGAGATGAAGAGCTACGCCAAGACCTTGCCCGGGTCCGTGTTTGTCGTCGATCGACGGACATCGGGTGACCCCCAGGAGCCGGGGACCGGCCAGCCCAGGACCGAGCGATAAGGAAACCGCATGAACGTCTCCTGTCCCAGCTGCAGCACCCTCTATCGCGTGGATCCGGCGAAGGTCCCGGAGCGCGGGGTCCGAGCGCGCTGCCGAGTCTGTGCGGCGGTGTTCCAGGTTCCGGCCCCTGGTGATGTCCGTGCGAGTGTCCCGGAGCCGCGAGCCAGCGCCTCGATGCCGGCGCCTGCCGCACCGCCGGCGGCCCCGTTCGTCGAGCGAAGGTCTGCGCCTGCTTCAACAATTCATGCGCCAACTCCCCCAGCGGCGGCCTGGCCGGGAGAGTCCGGCGGGTTGCCTGAATCCCGGATAGCCCCGCCCGCGGAATCCGCAGCACCGGTGCGGTCAACCGCTCCTCGCGGGGTGAACCAGGTCCCCGGACGTCCTTCGGTCGCCATCCCACCAGTGGTCGCTCCGGCACACCGCAACAGCGGCCACGATATGCCTCGGCCGCACGCCGCGATTCCTCCGGTTTCCCGTCCGCCAGCGGCGAGTCCGCCGGCACCCTCTGCACCGACGCCTCCTCGGCGAGCGGTGAATCCATTCATGTCTCAGGATCCCCAGCAGAAGGCGCGAAGGCTGGCGCGGGCGTTGATATCCGATCTGGTGGTGTACTATCCGGATCGGCGACAGGAGGGACTCCGCAAGGGGACGCTCAAAGAGGTATTTGGCGAGGAGATCAGGAAAAGCTGGGAGGAATATCGCGATCAGGTCGGCAAAGAGATTGCGGAATCGACCCCGTACTTCAACGATGCGCTGAACGAAATTCTTGCGGGCGGGCAGAAAATGTTCGATTGAGCTGGCGCATGGTCCAGCCGGAACGAGGTGAAAAGCCAGACGCCAAGGCTTTTCACCTTTTTTCTGCTGGGGACTCAGGCTATCCGCAAGTCTCCCATCATCTTATTTTCCCTCGCAGCGGTTCCATTCATCCTGCACTCATGCTGTTCCAGGCGGCCCGGCCACAGGACATGACGCTGTCTGGCGCCCGGTTCGCGGGAGCGGGTCGCACGAATTCAATTTCCAGGGGACTGAACATGTCCGACCTCACCGATCGCTTCACCGAGCTCACCCGCCGCCTCTCCGAGTTGCGCGACTTTCTTTGACTTGCCTGCCAGGGAAAAACAGGTCGTAACGCTGGAATTACAGCAGGCGGATCCGGGTTTCTGGTCTAACCAGGAGCGGGCCCGCACGGTGGTGCAGCAACTCCGGCAGCTCAAGAACTGGACGGTTCCGTATGGCGAGCTACGCTCGCGCAGTGATGGTGGAGCGGAAATGGCCCAGATGCTCGAGGCGGAACCGGACCCCGGCATGCTCGCCGAACTCGAGGCCGAGGCTGGTTCGCTGGAAGAGAAGCTCGCCGCCTTTGAGCTCCAGACGATGCTGCGAGGCCCTGACGATGGCCGCGATGCGATACTGACGATTCATCCCGGAGCTGGAGGAACCGAGTCGCAGGATTGGGCGGAGATGCTGATGCGCATGTACGTTCGCTGGGCCGAGCGGCACGGCTTCGAGGTCAGCATACTGGATCTTCTCCCGGGAGAAGAGGCCGGCATCAAGTCGGTGTCCATCGAAATCAAGGGACAGTACGCATACGGCTATCTCAAGGCGGAAAAAGGGGTGCACCGACTGGTACGCATTTCACCTTTTGATTCCCAGGCGCGACGGCATACGTCGTTCGCATCGGTTTTTCTCTATCCCGATATCGATGATACCATCGAGGTCGATCTTCGCGATGAAGACATCAAGATGGACGTCTACCGCGCCTCAGGGGCCGGCGGACAGCACGTCAACAAAACGTCCTCTGCGGTTCGCCTGACCCACATCCCTACCAATACCATCGTCGCCTGCCAGCAGGAACGCAGCCAGGGGAAGAACAAGCAGACGGCGATGAAAATGCTGCGCGCGGCCATCTACCAGAAGAAACTGGAAGAGCAGGAAGCCGCCCGTGCCGTGGTCGAGGC
>JBDTQP010000090.1:0-11240 GCA_039932125.1 Gemmatimonadota bacterium | reverse complement strand
GCACCGGCTTGAGTCACCTCTGGCGGGAAATACTGATACTTGCTCTTTTCGGTGCGACTCTCGTCCTTGTGAGCGTGCGCCGCTTCGCCAAGACCCTCGAATAAGAGGGGCAGTGATCCCCCGCCAGGCCGCATGTGGTTGAGCCTGGCACAGGAAGCATTGACCTTCTCCTGACCCGCTGATTTTCGCGGTGAGTCAGTGCTCTTTCCTCAGTGCTCGGCGTCCACATCCTCCGGACCGGATTCCGCTACCGGACCGGACTCTGCCACTTCCGCGTCCTGCTCAGCCTGCCGTTCTTCGCTTTGGGGCTGCGTATGCCGTCCCATTCTGTCCGCGTTGCGGGGGTCGGCAAAGTCGAGTTCTTCCACTCCTTCATCTGTATGCGTCGGGCCGGTCTGCTCGAACCGCTTGCGCTGGTCGGGATCGAGCCGGCCATAGGCTGATCCGGTATTCTTGGCCATCGTGTCCTCCTGATTAATGAGCGGGACTGCCTGGGGAGACTTCTCCCCGCCTCCCCAAAGATGTCAGGATATGGATGTCGAATGAGGTGAGTGGGGTCACCGAGTGGAATGGTGAGCGGGAAGCGGCAGCGGTAAGCAGTGAGCGGGGACGGGGCGGAGATTGTGGATCCGACACTTCCAGTGAGCCGCCGCCCGCGCCGGGTTGTGCTGTTGACCGAACCCGTGCCTCCTGTTCTCCTTCAGCAGGGACAGCAGCTCTTCTTTCACCAATTTTCTATGGCAATCGAATCCATCAATCCAGCTACTGGCGAGCTTCTCGAACGTTTCGAGGAGATGAGTTCCGGCGACGTGGATGCCGTCATCGAGCAATCCCGGCGGGCCTTCGGCGACTGGCGACGTCGCGCGTTTGTGGAACGTGCGCAGCTGATGCGCGAGGCCGCCAGGATTCTCCGTGCCGGCAAGGGGCGCTATGGCCGGACGATGGCGCTGGAAATGGGGAAGCCCATCGTTCAGGGAGAGGCGGAAGCGGAAAGTGCGCCTGGGTCTGCGAGTACTATGCAGATTTTGCGGAGAGGTTCCTCGCGGAACAGCCGCGGGAGACTGACGCGACCCGGAGCTTTGTACGCTTCGATCCGCTGGGGCCGGTACTCGCCATCATGCCGTGGAACTTTCCCTACTGGCAGGTCTTCCGCTTCGCGGCACCGGCCCTGATGGCGGGAAACACGGGCATCCTCAAACATGCGTCCAATGTGCCCCGCTGCGCGCTTGATATCGAGGAAGTCTTCCGGCTGGCGGGGTTTCCTGAAGGGGTGTTCCGGTCCGTGCTGGTCGGGAATGCCGCTGTCGCACCCATTATCAGCGATGCACGAGTGGTTGCCGTAACCCTCACGGGGAGTGAGCAGGCGGGCATCAAGGTCGGAGAACAGGCCGGGCACAATCTCAAGAAATCGGTCCTGGAGCTGGGAGGTAGCGATCCATTCATCGTCCTGGAAGACGCTGACCTGGAGAAGGCTGCGAAGACGGCGGCGGATGCGCGCCTGGTCAACAGCGGCCAGAGCTGCATTGCAGCCAAGCGATTTATCGTTGTCGAGAAGGTGGCAGATCGTTTTCTGGATCAGTTCACTGACGCGATGAAGTCGCGCCTGGTGGGTGACCCGCTCGATCGCACGGTGACCGTCGGTCCACAGGCACGAGTGGACCTGAGGGACTCCCTCCATTCCCAGGTCGAGGCGTCAATCCAGAAGGGAGCGGATCTGGTGCTGGGCGGCGTTGTTCCAGACGCAAAAGGCGCTTTCTATCCCGCCACTGTGCTCGCTGGCGTTGCGCCGGGGATGGCGGCCTTTGATGAGGAGACCTTCGGGCCGGTCGCCGCGGTCATCCGCGCGCGCGATGAAGACGACGCAATCCGTCTCGCGAATGCGTCGCCGCTCGGGCTCGGCGCTTCTCTATGGACCGAGGACCGTGCCCGGGGGGAGCGCCTGGCCAGAGATATCGAAGCCGGCGCCGTATTCGTAAATGGCATGGTCAAGTCGGACCCGCGCCTGCCATTCGGCGGCATCAAGCGTTCTGGCTACGGCCGGGAGCTGTCGGAGTATGGCATCCGGGAATTCGTCAACATCAAGAGTGTGTGGATCGCCTGAAAACCTCCATCCAGCTGGGTTGCTGCGTGAAGATCTTCGAACAAGGAACAGCGTGTTATGAACTGGGATACTGCAGCACTCATCCTTATTGATTTTCAGCAGGGTATGGACGACCCGAGCCTCGGGCCGCGCAACAATCCGGACGCGGAGTGCAATGCGGCACGGATGCTCGCGGAATGGCGCAGGGCGGGGCGACCGCTGATTCATGTGCAGCACATGTCGACCGAGTCCAACTCGGTGTTTCGGCCGGGGAGAGCGGGCAACGCCCTCAAACCGATCGTCGCTCCACAACCGGGCGAGACGTTGATTCAGAAAACTGTGAGTAGCGCGTTCATCGGTACCGACCTGGAGCAGCGGCTGCGGAGCGCCGGGATCGACACGCTGATCTTCGCCGGTATGCAGACCGATCTCTGTGTCTCGTCCACCGCCCGGATGGCGGGAAACCTCGGCTTCACGGTGTATGTAGTGAACGATGCGACCGCAACCTTCGATCGCCCGGGCGTTGGCGGCCAGGTTTATTCCGCCGCGTTGGTGCACGATGTTACCCTGGCGAGCCTGCACAATGAGTTTGCCACGGTTGTCATGACGAGTGACATCCTGCCGCCAGTTGCCGCGGAGCCGGCCTCGCACGGTTCATGAAAGAGCGGCGTGTTGCTTTTGTAACCTGCCGAGGCGTCCCCAATCTCACGCCGGACGATCAGCTCGCCATCGCCCCCCTTGCGGCGCACCACCTGACCGTAGAATCGGTTCTGTGGGACGATACCTCAGTGAGATGGTCAGATTACTCCGCCATCGTGATCCGGTCATGCTGGGACTACCACAAGCGAGCGGCTGAATTCGCGGCGTGGATCGAGGCGATGGAACGTGAAGCCTTTCCTCTGTGGAATCCCCCCGCACTGGTTCGCTGGAACATGGACAAACAGTACCTTGCCGAGCTCGCTGGCGGCGGGATCAGAATTCCTTCCGCGATGTTCTTCGCTCGTGGCCAGGACGCGCCTCCGCTCTCTCAAGTGCTTTCCACAAATGGGTGGGAACGCGCGGTGGTAAAGCCGACTATTTCAGGCAGTGCTTTTTCGACCTGGGTGACGCACCCGGAGATAGCCGGAGAACATGAGCCTGACTTCCGGGCAATGATTACCCGCAGCGGCGTAGTGGTCCAGCGATTTGAGCCGGAGATCGTCCGGCGGGGAGAGTGGTCGCTGATTTTTCTTGGCGATACCTTCAGTCACGGCGTGCTGAAGCAGCCCAAAGCAGGGGACTTTCGCGTCCAGAAGGAGCATGGTGGGACGGCGGAGCCGGCGAATCCATCATCCGCTCTGATGGATGCCGCGCGCCAGGTGCTCGCCATGGTCAGACATCCGTGGCTCTATGCCAGGGTTGATCTGGTCGAGTCTGGAGATGACGTCCTGCTGATGGAACTGGAGATGCTGGAGCCGGACCTGTTTCTTCGATGCTCGAGAGACGCGCCCGGCAGGTTTGCCGACGTGATTCGCGCGCGGGTGCTCAGCGAAAGCCAGTATCGAGTGGGGTCGGTCCCCTGAATGCTTCAACTATGACTGGGTAATTGTTGCTCCCGATCCACCTCGAAGCCGGCACCTTCCCATGCGGCGAAGCCGCCCACGAGGTTCGCAACATTTCTGAATCCCCTCCCCTGGAGCACGCTCGCCCCCATGGCTGAGCGGCCTCCACTCTGGCAATGCACCACCAGTTGCCGGTCACGAGACAACTCATCGGCTCGATCTCCCAGGAAACCGAGCGGAATATTTTCCACGCCGGGAATGTGGCCTGCTTCCCATTCCGAGCGTCCGCGTACGTCCACGACCAGGACTTTACCGGTCTTCATCGCCTGGGCCAGGTCCTGGACGCTCATCTGTGGAGTGACTTCCAATCCGCCGTCGCGTTCGGCCCATGCCTCAACGGCGCCTGCTCCAAACGCACCTCCTACGCGATCGAGGCCGATCATCGCGAGATCCCGCACCGCTTCACCCAGCGCCTTGCCACTTTCCTGGTCATCCAGGATCAGGTAGACATCGGAGATGTACGGTATCAGCCAGCCAGCCCAGGTAGTGAAGCTCCGGTTGAGGGGGATGCTGAGTGTGCGGGGAATGTGGGCCGCCGCATACGCCGCCGCGCTCCGGGTGTCCACCACCAGGGCGCCTTCCTCGAGTAGCGCGTCGAGCCTCGTGGGGGGGAGCCGGGGCGGATGCCCGAAGCCATTCAGTATGCGCGGACCTTCCTTATTGATGCGCTTCATCTCAGCAAAGTATTTCGGTGGCTCGGGCTGTCCCGCCAGCACCTGCTCGACGAACTCATCCTCGCTGGTCGCCGCGAGTGCCCAGTTGAAGAGCCGCTCATAACCAACCGTGCTGTGGGGGACCGAGCTCAGACCCTTTCCGCATGCCGAACCGGCGCCATGTCCAGGCCAGATCTGCAGGTAATCCGGCAGCTTCCTGAATTTCTGAAGACTGGCGAATAGCGTCCGCGCCGCAGCATCCATCGTCCCCTGAACATTGGCCGCCTTTTCCAGCAGATCCGGCCGGCCAACATCTCCCACGAAAACGAAATCTCCGGTCACTATTCCGATCGGAGCCGTAGCCGCTGCCGTATCCGTCACCATGAACGCCATGTGCTCCGGGGTGTGCCCTGGAGTATGCATAGCATCGATCTGAATATTCCCCACCCGAAACCCATCGCCATCCTTGAGCAGCGTGGCGCCCGCCTCACCGGCGTATCGGTAACGCCAGTCGGGGCCGCCTTCGTCCGACAGGTACAACGTGGCCCCGGTACGCTGGGCCAGCTCCCGGCTGCCGGACACGAAATCCGCGTGAATATGGGTCTCGGTGACGTGCGTGATCCTGAGCCCTTCAGCCGCAGCGAGGTCGACGTACTGCTCGATGTCCCGGTTAGGGTCGAAGACGGCTGCTTCGCCGGATTGTCCGCACCCTATGAGGTAGCTGGCCTGGGCGAGCTTCTGGTCGTACAATCGCTTGAGAATCATGAGACCCGCTCAGGATTGAGAGTCAGCCACACCACTCGGCATGAGTGAGTGGATTCGCGCCAGGGCGCGAGACATTCGAGTACGCCGCCAAATTAGATGGGGGCTCAACTCGAACTTTGCCCGCATCGGGTCCGGTACCTGTGCCACGCTGGACGCCCCCATTCAATAGCTGCTTCCCCCGCCGCCGCCCGAAGAGCCGCCAGATCCTCCGAAGGAGGAGCCGCCGCCTGAGCTTCCACCGGAAGACCCGGATCCGGAAGATGAGGTCGAAATCATTGGCGTGGTGTGCTGCTTTGTCTCATGCCATGTGCAGTTCTGGCAGGTTTTCGTGGTCTCTACCAGGCCAGTCGAGGCGGTAGTCGCCGTGACGATGGTCCGATGCTTTGATTTTACCGTCCAGAAATGGCATGACGGGCACTGGCTATACGGCGTTATCCATTTCTTGTATCGGAGAACCAGCCGCTCACGGCAGACCGGGCATTCCCATACATCGTAGTCCACCGATTTGAGCGCCTCTTCTTTGCGCTGACCCTCCTCCAGGGCCGCGTCGTCGGCCTGCTCATCGAGAAGCCGCATTGCACCGTGGCCATTCGGGCATTGGCGGGGACGGCGCCGGCGGTACCTTCGCCACCCGGCGAGACCACCCGCTCCCAGGCCCAGAAACCCGATGATCCCCCCGATGGGGAGGAGCGGGAAGCCATGCCGTCCTGCGCTGTGAATAAGATTCGAAGGGCCCGATTCCGGGATTGCCGCGAACCGCGATCCGATGGCCGCGATTCCAGCTTCGATCGCTATCGCATACTCCCGGTCCTTGAGGTGCGGAATCACCTCCTCGCGGCAAATGTCGGCAGCCGTGGCATCGGTGATCAGCCCTTCGGCTCCGCGCCCAGTCGTGATGAAGCACTCGCCTTTGTGATTCGGGGCGAGCTCCTTCGGAACGATCAGCAGCAAGGCACCAAGATCCCGGCGCTCCGAGCCTATGGAATCGATACGGCCTACCTTCCATGCCCGGTATATTGCGTTTCCCACTTCATACGGCGGATAGTCTCCGAGGTCTTTCAGAATCACGACCGCGACGTCGCCCCGGCCGCTCGACTGAATAGCGCTAATTTGCGTATTCAAACCGGCCATGTCGGTTGCGCTCAACACCGGACCCCCATCGTGAATAAAGCCGGCGGGATTGGGGCTTGGGGGGATCAGCTTGTCCAGTCCACTCTGTCCCCACCCCGCGCGAGCGCAGGTAAGAAGGAGCATCGTGGTAAAAAGCATGCTTCGTATCATCGGCAATAGCTGGTCAGGAGTCCTCAGGATAATAACCGGAACCCTTCTGTTTCAAACGCGCGAGGCAGAAAGTCTGTCATGACCGTTGAGCCATTGCAGCCTCTTTCAATCATCCTCATTTCGCTCGCGGCCGCCATCGGAGGGGCCATCAATGCGATCGCCGGTGGCGGCACCCTCGTCACCTTTCCGGCAATTGTCGCATTGGGTATTCCGCCGCTCATCGCGAATGCGACGAGCACGGTCGCCCTCTGGCCTGGATCGGTCAGCAGCATGTGGGGCTATCGCGATGAATTACAGGGAGCCCGGCGGTGGATTGTTCTCTTCACATTACCGAGTCTCGCGGGTGGCGGGCTGGGTGCATGGCTCCTGCTGCATACGTCCGCCCGGCAGTTCAGCGACCTCGTTCCTTACCTGGTGCTGGGCGCCACCGTGCTCTTTCTGTTCCAGGTGCAGCTCAAGCGGCGCTTCGGACTCTCCTCACCGGGCGACCAGGGTAGCGAGCTGGAAAACAGAGTCTCCCCGCGGCTGAGTTTTCTGATAGCCCAGTTCGCGGTTGGGGTGTACGGTGGATATTTCGGGGCAGGCATTGGAATCCTGATGCTTGCCGTGCTTGGCTTCATGCGGTTCACCAACATCCACACGATGAACGGTCTCAAGAACTGGGGTGGCCTCTGCATGAATGCCGTGGCGGCGGTGATGTTCGCATTCAGCGGAATCGTGAACTGGCCGGTTGCCGGAGCGATGGTTGTGGGAGGACTGATCGGAGGCTACGGCGGGTCCCGCATGGCCCAGCGCGTTGGCCAGGAGCCAGTCCGCCGGGCGATTCCGGTTATCGGACTCGCTTCATTCATATACCTGGTCCTCCGTTGAGCATGGCCAATGCGAACGGTTCGAGCATCTCACCTGTTCAGCGGCTACCTTTGTTGGATCTCGCTTGACACATCTGCATTGTCCCGGAGAAAAATTGATGCGTACATCTCTCATCTTCCTGCTTGGTGTTCTCTCCGCGGTGCCGGCGGCGGCGCAGAGTCCGGCCCCTGCCACCCTGCCCGAGCGGGCGGTTCGCCGGACGATCCCCATTTCCAGGGCGATGGAGCGCGCCTATGCAAACGGCACTCGGGATTCCTCCGGGGCTCCGGGTGCCAAGTACTGGCAGCTTC
Organism: Gemmatimonadota bacterium; assembly: GCA_039932125.1. Lineage (GTDB taxonomy): Bacteria > Gemmatimonadota > Gemmatimonadetes > Gemmatimonadales > GWC2-71-9 > DASYPP01. The sequence continues at coordinate 3,700 of JBDTQP010000090.1, read as the reverse complement.
GTACCGACTATCGCATCGAAGCCCGCCTCGATCCGGCAACAAGTCAGCTGACCGGGCACGAAATCGTCACAATTAGTAATCCCAGCGACTCCTCTCTTCGACAGATCGGGTTGCGCCTGTATCAGAACAGATTTGCGCCGAACGTCAGCCGGGATGGTCCGGTTACCGAAATCACCAGCGGCATCACCATCACGAAACTGGTGGCCAACGGTCAGTCCGTCGATATAGCGAGCCGGGCCGCGCAATGGAACACCAGCACCGTCATCCCTCTCCCGCTGACTGACCCGGTTCCCGCAAAGGGCAGCGCCACCCTGGAAATCGAATGGTCGTTCACGGTGCCGCTGGTTCCGGACAATCAGCGGGGCGATCGAATGGGACGCTGGGGAACCCGGCTGTATCAGATAGCGCAGTGGTATCCGCAGATCGCGATGTACGATGACGTCCGTGGATGGGATCGCGAGCCGCACCTGGGAAGTGCCGAATTCTACAATAATTTCGGGAGCTTCGATGTCCGTCTTGACGTGCCCGCGGGCTGGCTGATCGGTGCGACCGGTCAACTGGTCAACTCTGGTGAGTTGCTGACGCCGATGGTGCGCGATCGGTTTGCCACCGCAGTCGCCAGCGACAGTCAGATTGTCATCGTCGGACCTGAGGAACGCGGGGCAGGGAAGGCCACTGCGGCCGGCGACCGGCTCACCTGGCATTTCGTGGCCGACAGTGTGGCGGATTTCGCATGGGCCACCTCAAATGAATTTGTCTGGGATGCCACGCGAGCAACTATTCCTGGAAAAGGCGTCATCCCGATCAGTGTTTTCTACCTGCCGGAGCATGCCAACTATAAAAAGACCGGTGAGTACGCGCGGCATGCTCTCGAGTTCTACTCAAAACTCTGGATGCCGTACGCTTTCCCCCAGTTCACCCAGGTCGATGGACCGGAAGGGGGCATGGAGTATCCCATGCTGACCATGAGCGGACCCGGATTCGGCGTCACTGACCACGAGATCGGGCACCAGTGGTGGCCCATGACGGTCGGCGTGAACGAAACGCAGTACGGATGGATGGACGAGGGATTCAACCAGTACATGAACATCATCTCCGGCGCCGCGCACCAGCAGAAGCCGGCCGTCCTGGACAGCCTCGGGATGAGCTATGGCCGTGTGGCCGGAAGCGAGGGACTCTCGCCCATGATGTGGGACGGGAATTTTGCCGGTCCCAATTATGGTTTCGTGACCTACGGCAAGGCTCCGCTTATGCTCTCCGCGCTGGGTGGGATCGTCGGAGATTCGGCGGTGCAGCGGGCGATGAGTGACTATGCAAGAACTTGGCGCTTCAAACATCCCACCCCATGGGATTACATGTTCTCAATGAATCGTGCGCTCGGCAGGAATCTGGACTGGTTCTGGTATTACTGGCTCTTCACCACCGAATCGGTGGATGAATCGATTGCCCGCGTGGAAACCCGGGCCGGCCGCACTCTGGTGACTGTACGGCAGGACGGGGAGATGCCGGCGCCAGTTGTGTTACGGGTAGAATTCGATTCCGCCGGTGCTCCTATCCGGCCGATGCCGGGAGCGACGGTTGAAGGGAACATGGCGACGATCACCTTCCCCGTGGATGTGTGGTTTCGCGGGAGCCGGACCTATGTCGCGGAGCTGCGTTTCGGGACCCGGCACATCCAGAAGATCAACCTCGATCCTGCCGGCCGCTTTCCGGACCGTAGCCCCGCGGACAATGTATGGCCGCGGCCGGAGAGCGCTGGCGCAGCGACCGGCGCCCGGTAGCGCCGGAGCTGCATACTCGTCTCGTACCCTTGGAATGACACTCGGCGGTTTTCAGCCGCCCGCTGGTGCTGTGCCTCACATAAGCCACGCGCTAACGTCGCTACCGTTTCTCAAGGGAACCTGTGGTCCTGAATTGGAGGGGATAGAGTGGGAGCGTCACGACCGCTACGCGCATTGCTGCAGGCTGAATCCGCTGCATTCTATCCTGGTATTTCCTGCCGAGTCTGGTATCCGGTTGTTGAACGCCGCGCAACGGGCGTGGTCCTCCTATTGTGTCATGGGCGGCTCCACATTGGGTGGGATGTCCATTTCGAACTTCTCCCTGAGCGTCGTGGCGCTCGTCGATCGGCAGACAATGCGCCACCCTGGATTCCGTCTTCCCTGGAATAAAAATGTGAACTCATTCTTTACCCATGTTCAGTAATATCCAGATAGCTGCAATGGCGTCGCCGCTTGTCGAAAGCGGCACGAAAACGCGAAAGAGCGAAAACGCGAAACACACGTATCCATTTCCATTCATCCATGCTGGATGATGTCGATTGCGCAGTGTGACATAGCAACTGCGCTTTCATGCTATCGCGAAAAAGCAGAGCAGCGGAACCACACGAAACAAGTCAGCACGACATAACGCTCTTATTTCGCGTTTTCTTTTTCTTTCGTGTTTTCGTGTCAAAGCAGGATCGCCTTTGTTAGAAGCAACTGTCAAACACAACAGCCCTCGTCTCTTGAGGAGGGGCCATGATCTGTCGCCTGGTTCGCCGGGGTGAGCTGCTGGCTGAAAATGTCGAATGTCGAATGAACCTCGATCATCGCCGGGCTGATGGAACACCGGGGTGGCGAGGGGAAGCGTGGGTGCCTACAGACGTTGTGATTCTGCCAGGGGATCGTCTTACGATTGAAACGGGCGAGGGGACGCAGGCTGACATAGCGATCGAGCGCATCGTGGTTGACGGCAGCGCGGGAAGAATGCTGGTTCGTTTCACCGGCTCGACGCCGCTGGGCCCAGGAGATCTTGAATCTGCCTGAGGTCTGGTGCACAGCCATCCACTTCTCCGCTCCCATTTGCCACTCGTCACCGTTAGTCACAGTAGGGTCGCGTCCATCCCTCGTCACTCGTCACGTAAACGATACCGCTCAACGTCCCGGTACTTCCTCCGCTGCCGATCCTCACGACCAGTTCCAGCCGTCGTCCCTCCCCCGGGATCTGCAGCTGGATATAACTCGGGGTGGACGAGGTCAGTGACAGGTTTGCGGACCACTGTCCCGGACTGCCGGGAAAGCCGGTTATGACGATGAGAGGGGGCGATGCGGGTCGCGTGTGATCCCGTACTTCAACACTTGCAATCGCGCCAGCCAGGAACGTGCTTATTTGCACGCTGAGCGTCCGATACGAAGCGGATCCCTTCGCCTCGGCCAGCCCGATGGTCACAGTGCCCGAATCGGGTTGACCGTTGGTTGTCCCGGTGAGTGTCCCTTGAAGTGTGATCGATCTGGTCTCGTAGGTGCACCGGCCTATTCCATAAAGGCAGCCACCGAGAAGAGCCAGCGGAAGTAGCAGAACGAGACGATAGGGTGCCATGGCCGCTCCAGGTAAGGGTCGACTATGATAGATCGGCGCCGTGGCCTCGCCGTCCCTTATGTTTCTGTATGGCGTTGCCTGATGGCAGGTTCGGGATGAGTCCACGATCCCAAAATTCCCAGCACTTGTCTCTCCCAACGGCCAAAAGCCGTAGCCGTACGCCATGCGCCTCTTAAGGCAGCGAAGGAGCCTTATATGAAAACTTTGCCGGGCATTTCCGGAGCTTTTCTCGCAATCCCGCTGATGACTGCCGCGGTCTTCGCGCAGGATTCAGAGACGGTCATCCGGCGAAGCCAGCTTCCGGCCGCTGTGGAGCGAACGGTCGCCGAGCAGAGCACGG
>JBDTQP010000089.1:0-11309 GCA_039932125.1 Gemmatimonadota bacterium | reverse complement strand
CGCGCGCTCCCGGATCCCCTGGTTCTCCCGCTTCTGCAACACCGGATCCTTCTCAATAATTTCCCCCGCAAGCTTCCGCGCCCGGTCCAGCAGGTCAGCATCTTCCGGCAACACCGCATGCCGCAGCTCGAACGAGCCCGCCTGTCTCGCCCCGATCAGGTCCCCCATCCCCCGCTCCTGTAAATCCAGTTCGGCGATCTTGAATCCATCCGTCGTCTCCGCAAACGCCTTGAGCCGTGGCGGAGTTCGCCCCGGTGCGAGCAGGATCGCATGGCTCCGCTCGCTTCCCCGCCCGACCCGTCCGCGAAGCTGATGCAGCTGCGCCAGGCCAAATCGCTCGGGATGCTCGATCACCATGATCGTCGCATTGGGGACATCGATCCCGACTTCGATCACCGTCGTCGCCACCAGCACATCGAGAGCGCCTGCGCGGAACCGGCGCATCACGTCGTCCCGCTCATCGTTCTTGAGCCTGCCATGCACCAGGCCTACCCGCAGATCGGGCCAGCGCGCGGCCAGCGTCGTTGCCATTGTGGTCGCCGCGCGGAGGTCGGTCTGCTCCGATTCCTCGATGACCGGAAGTACTATGTACGCCTGCCTCCCATCCTTACAATCGGCGTGCACAAAGTCGAACACCTTGTCGCGCTGGGCCGGACCGCGCACCGTCGTCTTGATCTCCCCACGACCCGGCGGCCTTTGCCGGATCGTGGAGACGTCGAGATCGCCATAGAGCGTCAACGCCAGCGACCGCGGAATCGGCGTCGCCGAGAGGAGGAGAACGTCGGGCGCGGCGCCCTTGCCGATCAACGCCGCCCGCTGCTCGACGCCGAAACGATGCTGCTCGTCGATCACCACGAGCCCCAGCCGTTTGAAGGTGACCTTGTCCTGCAGCAGCGCATGGGTGCCCACTACGAGCCGCGCCGATCCGCGCGCCAGCCGTGCCCGCCGATCCGCCTTCTCCGCCGCAGTCTGCCGGCCGAGCAGTACCTCGGGCATGAGGCCAAGTGGTGCGAGCAGCGTGGTGAGTGTGGCGGCATGCTGCTCGGCCAGCAGCTCGGTCGGCGCCATGAGCGCCGCCTGGAAATCATTCTCCAGAGCCAGCAGCATCGCGAAGAGTGCGACGACCGTCTTGCCGGTTCCCACGTCTCCCATGAGCAGGCGATGCATCCGCTCTGGTGCCGTCATGTCCTCGGTGATTTCACGGACGGCCTGACGCTGGTCGTCGGTGAGCGGCCAGGGAATTGACTTCTTGAGCTCGGTGGTGAACGTCTTCCTGATTTCGAAGGTGATCCCGCCACGCTGACGCTTGGCCAGTGTCCGCGCGCGAACCAGCATGATCTGAAGATCGAACAGCTCGTCAAAGGCGAGCCGCTTGCGACCGGCCTCGGCTTCTTCCAATGATCCCGGGCGATGCACTGCCCGCAACGCTTCCGGCAGCGACAGCAATCCCAGCTCTGCCACCAGCGTCGGCGGCATGGTGTCACGAGAGAGCCCGATCAGCGCGTCGAGATGCTGATTCACCAGCGAGCGGATGACCTTGTGACTCAGACCCTCGGTCGCGGGATAGATCGGGAGAATTTTGCCGACGGGTCCCCCACTCTCCTCGCCATCCGGCCCAGCCTCGGAGAGCACGATGAACTCGCGTGGACTCATCTGCCGGCCATGGTAAAACCGAACCGGCCCTGTTACCAGCAGCAGCTGACCCTCGGTGATCGTACGATCCAGAAAGGGCTGCCCCGGCCACACACACTCGAGGACGCCGCTCTCGTCACGCAGCACGGCGCGAAACATCCTCAGGCCTCGACGGGTCGGCATCACCCGCTTCGCCACCACCCGGCCGAGACAGGAGACCTCGTCTCCGATTCGGGCCTGGGCCAGCGGCGTAATGGTGGACGCGTCGAGATAGCGACGGGGAAGATGCCAGAGCAGATCGCGAGCGGTTTCAACACCGAGCCGGCGCAGGGCTTCAGCGCGCCGCTCGCCGACGCCTTTCAGGAACTTGATGGAGGTGTCGAGCCGCATTGACCTTGTGTGTGGACGTAGGGGCCGATCTCAGATCGGCCCGTGTCGAGTCGTTGTGAGGCCGTCGAGGGCCGACGTCAGTGTGATGCCGTAGGGGCCGATCTCAGATCGGCCCGTGTCGAGTCGTTGTGAGGTCTTAGTGGCCGATCTCAGATCGGCCCTTACTGACTGCGGTCTCACATGCACCGATCCCAGACCGGCCCACACATCTCGACACGGGCTCGCATTCAACCGAGGGTCGATCGAAGATCGACCCCTACGAACAGCATGTCGACTTACGAACGGATGGTCACCCGTCTATGCCTCATCCATCGCCAGCAGATTCTCCGCAAACACCTGCGGATCGAACGGGGCGATATCCTGAAGACTCTCCCCCGTACCGATGAACCGAATCGGCAGGTCGAGCTCCCTCCGAAGTGCCACCACCGCCCCGCCCCGCGCGGTGCCATCGAGCTTGGTGACGATGATCCCGGTCGGCTTGACCGCCTGCGCAAACATCTTTCCCTGCTGCACCGCGTTCTGCCCCACCGTCCCGTCGAGCACTAGAAAAGTCTCGTGCGGCGCGCCAGGTGCGCGGCGACCGATCACGCGATTCACCTTGGACAGCTCTTCCATCAGCCCTTCCTGTGTGTGCAGCCGCCCGGCAGTGTCGATCAGAACGATATCGGCATTGCGGGAGACCCCGGCTTCCACAGCATCAAAAGCGACGGCGGCCGGATCACCGCCCGCCGCACCCGACACGCACGAGACTCCGATCCGCTCGGCCCAGGTCTCGAGTTGCGCGATCGCGCCGGCGCGATAGGTATCGGCCGCACCGAGTATCACTTTCCGGCCTTCGCGTTTGAAGCGCGCGGCCAGCTTGGCGACTGAGGTGGTCTTGCCGGTTCCGTTCACACCGACGATCAGCACGACCGCAGGTCCGCTGGCCGGTCGCGCGATCGTGCCCGGATCTTCTGGTGCCGAGAGCAGCGCCGCAATTCTCGTGGCGAGAGAGCGGCGGAGGTCGTCCTCGTTCTTGATGCGACCCTTCCGCCAGTCGTCTTCCAGTGCCGTAACCAGGTCCAGGGTCGCGGGTACACCAAAATCGGATTCGATCAGCAACCGCTCCATCGCCTCCATGTCCGAGGCATCGAGCTTCCGGACGAGGGCACCGACATCCGTGAGCGCCAGCTTCTTGAGGCGGGTCCAGAGGCCTTCTTTTTCCTTGAGTCTACCAAACGCCATGTACAGTTCCGTGCTATTGTGAGATGGGGGAATTATAGCGGAATCGAGGTCAATTTATTGAACGAATGGATGATTTCGTGATTGGATCATTTGAATTGACTCGCCCGGGAAGCCTGGCTGCGCAAGGTGTCATCCCGAGCCCCCGCCTGGTTGGATTCTCGGGGTAAACTTTGCGAGGGAGTTCAGACTAAGAGTGTGCCGTGAGCGAGAGGTATTCGAGCAGGGCGATTGAGACCGTATTACCCTGGGATGCCGGGCTGCGCGAAGTGTCATCCCGAGCCCCTCGCGCGTTTGGGTGCTCGGGGTAAACGCCGCGAGGGATCTCAAGCTCGAGGTGTACTGAGGGCCAGACCCATTTCACAGCGAACGCTCCTGAAGCGTACCCCTCTGCATTCATGGAGAGGGTGACAGGGCGTGAGGCCGCCACTTCATATCCCGACCCAGCAGAGAATAGAGCCGTTCATTGTGCGGAGCGTAAAAAGCGGTGAGCGCCTCATACACCTCCACGGGCACCTTCGCCGGATCATACCCGCCCACGTTCCTCGGCTCATACTCTCTCGTATCGAGCGCGGAATCGACGCCAATAAACCGGCACACCTGCGCCATCACTTTCGCCGGCTCGGCAAAGAGGGTCTCGCTCCTGAGCACCAGGATCTGTTCCCTCGGGAAGAGCGTGTAGTATCGCTCCAATTGCTCGGCGTAGAGTCCCCGCGTACGATACGACAGGTGCCCGAGACCCATTTCCACCCTGCGCGACTCCTCGGCCCTAAAGGCCTCGGCGATTGGCAGCGTCTCGCGGCCCGTTCGCTGTTCGTGGAAATAGTTTGAGATGGCACGGTCAACAGGATCGCGAAGGAGCGCGATCATCTTTACCTCGGGGAGCACACTCCGGATTCTCGCCGGGCTGTCGGGATTGGCGAGATATGATGTCGAGCCCTCGCCCGTGATCGCCTGGTAGCGGCGCATCTCGAGCCCGGTCGGGAAGTGCGTGCGATACCACGGCACTCCCCGGCTGAACCTGCTGCCGAAGAAATGAATCTCCCGCCGGCGTGACCGGATGATGTGGGGGTGGGCGGCAAGCGAGGCGAAGACAAAGCTGGTGCCCGCTTTCATGGCACCGATCAGGAGAAAATCCGGGAGGATATGACCCAGCCCGGGCCGGCCAAGTGCGCGGGCACCAGACGTCGCAATCAGGCGCAGAGCGCGTGCGGGGGGTGACCAGCCGCCAGGAAGCTTCATCGAACGGCCGGAGGACCTACCCGTGCAAGGAGAACACGTTCATCCCGGCCGTGCGCAAACTCAAGGTTTGATGACACATCGCCCGTTCACCCTGGCGAGCGTCGGCGGCGCGACCATCGAGCAATCGGACATGCGTCCTTCGCTGTTGTTGAGCGCCGATTCCATCGCGTTGTATCTCGCCACGAGTGCAGCCAGTGCAGTCGAGTCGGTCTTCGCGACGGAGTAGACCAAGTACTGCTTCGGCCCGCCACAGGCCTTAGCGCCATACGCGATCATTCGGCACTGGCTCACGTCACCGCATGCCGCATCACCGATCATCCGGGTAACCTCGCCACCGAGATCCTGAAGAGTCGCGGCCTTTCGTGGCTGCGTGTCCGGATTGCCAGGCCCCATCGAATCAGCCGCCGGCATACCGCCGGATGAGTCGTCATCAGGTGCGGAAGGCTTAAGCGTATCCGTCGCGGCGACACGAGAGCTGGAGGATTCCTGCTCCGGCGGGAGCGTCCTGGGTTTGCACCCCAAGGCTGCCAGCGCGAGCAGTACGATTGAAACACCAGCGGCAAGCTGGACACGAATGGTCACGAGGATCACGATCTCTCTTGAGAACGGTGAGTGCTGACTGGCATTATGGTCCCGAGCGCGCCGAAACCGTATAACGCCGATTGAGGAACCCGGGAGCCCCCTGTCCATTAAACGCGCTCACTCGAAGATAGTAGACCCCCGGTGCGAGCACGGAGGTAATCCTGGAGCAGAGCAGGTCACTGTTGGTGTTAATGTCATCGTTCGTCGCCAGCACGGTCCCGGTTGACGACATGAGCTCGAGGACCGTGTCTTCCTCCAGCGCGAAACCGCAGGCGCCGAGCAGACCGTGAGTTTCGAAGGTGTAGGTTCCATTCGTTGGAATCCTGACCTGGCTCACATCGACATCTGTTGCCGGGTTCGCCAGAAGCCCCGCCAGATACCCACCGACCGGAAGAACATCAGCGGTAGCGATGGTGTTGTTGCTTTCAGCTTCAATGGGAAATCCTATGGTGAAATCGGCGGTCGTAACCCCCGGTCCCGAGATCGTGACGGTACTCGGCGTTGCCGTCCCACCCTTCGCTCCCCACAGCCGGGGACGGATTCCGATCGAACCATCGCCTCCTTCATCCTGGCCTGCGTAGATGACGTACGTGCCGTTGGGAACATCGGTAAACTGGTAGACACCATTCACCGCCGCCACCGTCGAGACCACGGCACCGGTGGCGCTGGCTATCAACCGGACACGGATTGTTCCAGTGACTGCATTCGTCTGGGTCAGCGCATTCCGGGCGTTGACCAGTCCATTGCCATACTGGTTGTCTTTCCCAGCCGCACCAAGATCGATGGTGTACGTCTCCAGTCGCGCTCGAATCTGCGCAGCGGTCAGGCCTGGATTCGCCGCCAGGATCAGCGCGGCGACTCCAGCCACGTGCGGGGACGCCATCGACGTGCCATTCCAGGTCTGATTGTCGTAGATGGGCATGTTGTTCACAAAGTCCCACGCCGTAGACTCAACGCCAAATGATCCATCACCGTCGGCGACATCGCCACCGGGGGCAGCGATATCAATGGTAGACCCGAAAGTCGAATACGACGCCAGGATGGCATCCGGACCAACCGCGGAGACCGATACCACCTCGGGATAGGATGCCGGGAAGTTCGGAGTCGATGTTCCATCATTTCCAGCCGCGGCGATGATGAGAGATCCGGCATTGGACGCAGCGGTTACAGCATTCTGCAGCACCGTCGCTCCTGAGGGTCCCCCCAGGCTCATGTTGATGATCTTTGCTCCGAACGCCGGCGCTACCGTTCCACCATTTCCATTGTCCGCCGGCAGGCCCGCGGCATACAGCAGTCCCTGGGCAATGTCGTAGTTCGATCCACTCCCCGCGATCCCCAGTACGCGGACCGGGCGGATCTTAACGCTCCATGCCACACCGGTAACTCCAACACCGTCATTACCCGTCGCTCCGATCGTTCCCGCGACATGCATTCCGTGATTGCCCGACGACTTGAGAGTCGTGATGCAGCCGGAGTTGGGATCCAGGTTGACATCGAACGGAATGGTTGGATCGGGATCATACCCGTCATTGTCGCCGGCTGAGGTCGTCGAGCCGCCGGCGCAGATCGCGATCGGAACCTGCGACACGAAGTCATATCCATCGTTCGTCAGGTTGGCGGCTATTCCCGGGTGATCAAACCGGATCCCGTTATCGATGACGGCGACAACGACGGTATTGCTTCCCGTCGAGGTCTGCCATGCCCGTTCGAGATCGATCATCCCGTAGTGCCACGCTTGTCGCTGGTAGAGAGGATCGTTCGGTGCAATCAGTGGCGGCGCGGGCTGGGGTGCGCGGGCACTACCTCCAACGCGTTCGAGCCCGTAGTGCGCCATCAACCGATTGGGTTCGACGGCGAGAACTGATGGGTCGGCCCGGAGCGAAGCTGCGATGGCGTCACTGGACACTCCGGCCGGTATGGTGACTCGCGCGGCAAGAATCGTCGGCGAGACGCCGGCGATATTGAGCTGACCCGCCGATGCCCGCGCGGCCAATGCCCCGCGAATCGCGCCGTCGGCGCGAGCCAGCGTGGCGGAGGACCGGTAAGCGACCGATCCGATTGCCGGCGACGCCATGGCCGCCGGTTTGAACGTCACGATCCACTCGTTTGGCACCTGGTCGATGAACGGACGTGTGGCCACCCAGCGTGATGCTGTGCCCGCGTTGGAAACGGCCAGCGACTTGGAAGACTGAGGCAGCGGCGGCAGAACGTCTGGCGCGGCGCGTTTCGAATGGAGCGGCACTGGGGGAGTGAGATAGTTCCCCGAAAGCGTGACGGTGCCCTGGATGGTGGCGGCGCTACTGGACGCGGTCACGGTCAGCTGAGAGGATCCGGCAATACCGTCAGTAGAGGCACTGATGCTGGTAATACCGGCGGCGATCGTCGTGACCAGGCCGCTGCTGGAAATAGTGGCGAAGGTTTCGTTCGATGAAGCCCAGGTGAATGTCCGACCTGCCACGGTGTGACCGTTTCCATCCTTGGCGACCGCACTGTATTGCACGCCGCCGCCGAGCTGGACCGACTGGTTGCCGGGGGAAATGATGACGCTGGCCACGGCCCCGACCGGGTTGTTGCCGCCGTCCCCGCCGCCACCACAGGCGGAAAGAGGCAGCAAACAGGCGAGCAGCATAACCACCCTTTGGGTCTTGGACATAACCGGCTCGCCTGTTCAGGGTACGTACGCACTTGAGAGGGGTACAACGTGCAGACCGATAGCGCTCGCCGCAAGTAGAGGCGAGCATACCACAGGTGATTTACATCGCGCGTTTGCGCGGGTCTGGCGGAACCAGGACGTTGGCGGGCCGGGGCGTCGGTGGACCGGTCCGGTCGAAGACAATGGGATCGGTCAGATCCCCGCCCGAAAGCGTCATCCGGGTGTTCCGGAGCCGAAAGGCATATACCTCCCACTCCCCGCCGATCGCGAGCCAGAGGCTGTCTCCCACAATCCGCCAGCGCGCGGTCTCTTCGCCATAGCTGGCACTTGAGTCCGGACGCACGATAACCGTGCGGGGGCCTTCGACCCCGGGCCCCTGGTGGAGGTCGAACTTCCAGGTACCGATGATCGAGGGAGCGCGCTGCTGCGCCTGGGCAGAAACCAATCCAGCAGACAACAATGCTCCTGTGAGAATCAACAGACGCTTCATGGACATCCTCGATATTCTGGCGTTAGGCCCCGCTTATGGGCGAAGCATAATAATGTTGACAAGAATGGCGAAGAAGAAAGAGCCGCCACTTCTCCCCTCTCCGCGACCTCCCCTCTCCACGACGTGGAGAGGGGCCGGGGGTGAGGCAAACATGAAGAAGAGGTGGAAGAGAAGTATTGAGTACATCACGAAAATTCCGGTGGGCCCAAAAGAAACGCTCCGGATCACCGGAGCGTTTCCATTTTCTGGCGACTCTTCACGGTCTACGAATGGTAAATCCGGGGCGAAACATCACCGCCCCGTTGTTGTCCACGCTCATCCCGCCCGACAACCGGAGCCAGGGCATGATGTAATTGGCGATACCCACAGTTCCCACGATCTCACCGGCGGGCGCTTCCGCAACAGCGCCCGTAGGCGCGCCGGGGGCCGGCTCGCCGCCTGAAGCGGATGCGGTGTTGGCCAGGACTTCCCCAAAGAGAGAGGTCCTGGGACTCATTTGCAGCTCACCCCCCAACGCAAAATTGAAAATGTTCTTGAGTTGGGAACCGGCCGGCTTTCCCACGACGGTAAAGCCGAGGTTCGCATGGGTATCCAGCCGGCCGAACATACGGCTGGCAATGAGATAGCCGGCAAAGTCGGACTTTCCGGTTCCGATCAGTGTGTTATGCGCCGTGGGGAACTTTACCTCGCCCGCAAACGCGATCGCCGGTGACCCGCCAGTCTCCCGGTGGAGCAGGTAGGTGAGAGTCGTCTCGAGATCGCCCACTCCGGTGGCCCGTGACCCCACCTTGGGCCGGATCGAGGTATAGGCGACTGGCTCGATCAGAAACTCGAGACGGTCGGAGAAGCCGTACTCCAGGGCAAAGGGAAGCGCCGCTTCCCTCCCGTCCGATGAGAACTGATATTCGAAATTGCCGCTCACTTCGAGCACATTCCGGCCGATAGGACGGGCCGTCTCGGTTTCCAGTATCTGTCCGTGCAGGGCGACCGGCACCAGCCATCCAATCAGGGTAAGCCAGGCGGCGCCGTGGGTCCCGCAGGAGAACTTACTCATTATTCGCCACCATTTTCATTCCCTGGCAGGTCCGGTCCACCATCGTCGATCTGGGTGACGGCGCCATCCGAGATCCTGACCTTCACATCCTTATCGCCGGCCGGCGTTGCGGTGACCAGCACCCCGAAAACCTGAGTGCCATCCTGATCTTCCTGTTCGACGGAGCCTGCCGTTCCACTGGCTGCCACCGCCGCGATCTGCTGCGCCTCGCTCGAGGTGACCGGCCCGGTGATGCCCAGCGAGCTGGCATACGAGATGTTGGGCGGGTTGAATCTGATCGTATTCCCCTGTCCGGGTGCGTTGGCGTTACTGCCTTTGCAGGCAGCCAGCGCAACGACAGCCGCGGAGACGAGCACTCGTGCAAGCATGCGGGATTTCATAAAGTTCTCCTGTTAGTTGAACGACGATGACAATGACACGACGTACTGCCCTGTGCTGTCCGGCTTCACCGCGGCTCGGACCACGGACCCGTCCCGGGAAAACAGGACCCGATCCGCGACCCGAACCAGGGCCCGATGAAGCCCGCGAGGAAAGATGATGCGATAGTCCGCGCTGGTTCCTGCGTTGACGATGGTGACCCGGCCGGAACGGACGGTGTATGGCACCGTCGCCGTGGCGACGATATCGACATTCGAACGGTCACCCTCCGTGATCGTGAGCGTTCCGTTCACCTGGGAGCTCAGGAAGATGATTTCAGCAGTCCCCGCGGTTTCCAGCGCGATGCCGGTGAGCGCCGGACTCTGGTCCGGAACCGGGCTCTTCTCCAGGGTATCGGCAGACGGTGGCCGGCGGATCCTCTCGACTATCGTCTGGAAGGCGCCGGTGGCGATGGTCGCTCCCGCGACCGTGACGAAGCCGAGCAGGATCATCGCGGCGATGAGGGCCCACCGGCCGGAGGCGGGCCGCCGGGCGCTCTGCAGAATATCCTCGACTGTGGTCACTGAAGCGGGGCCTTCGAGCGAGCCCAACATTTCCGCCACGCTGACCTTGTCACTCTGAAGCTCGGCGGCGACCAACCCGCAGACGCCGCAATCCTTCAGGTGCCGTTCCAAGTCGGCGATCTCATCCGCCTCCATCTCAGAATCCAGATAGGCCCGCCACCTCGGTCTATCGGGGTGCATGGGACCGACTTGCAAAGGCGCGGGCAAAGGCGGCCGTCGCCCGGACCAGGAGCGTGCCGACGCCGGTCGGCGCGACGCCGAGTGCGACGGCGATCTCCTGGTAGGAGTAACCCTCGTGATGAAGGATTAGGAGCTGCTGCTCGCGCTGGCTCATTGTATCCAGGACTCCTCGTACCAGGGACGCACGTTCCTTCAGGATCAGATCTGCTTCCGGCCCCCCAGCCTCCCCGACGTCATCCGGCTGGGATTTGCCGGTGCTGATCAGCCGCAGTCTCCGGCTCTTCTTTCGCTGTTCATCCCGAAGCAGGTTGTTCGCCACCGAGACCAGCCACGCGGCCGGATCATCCGGCATCACCCCCCGCCGATAGAGCCGGACGAAGGTTTCCTGGGCGACATCCTCCGCCAGCTCCGGGTCGCCCGAGATGCGGCTGAGGTATCTGTGGAGCGGAGGAAATCGGTCCGCAAAGAACCCCCTGAATGAGGTCTCAAACGTTTCCTGGCGGTTGAGAGGTTCTCTGGGGCTTGGCAAGTCTCTCAATTCCTCGACCAGTGGGGTGTCGCAGCAGAGGATCGCGTAAGGGGGTCGGTTTGTGACGGTTGGAGAATGGAACGGGGTATCCGGGCTAGAACTCCCACCCGACCTGGAGACCGAGGGAGCGAGATGGATAGGAGATGGTGCGCAGAGGGGAAGATCCGGTCGTAGTGACAAAGCCCAGAACATTGTGCCGGTTCAGAACGTTGCCGAGCAGTAGCAAGGTCGTCAGCGTTCCGGGGCGCCCGAGTAGTGACACCGACCAGCGTCGCTCGACGCTGAGGTCCGTGCGCAGGTACGCCGGAAGGTGGGACGTGTTTACCGAACCGGGAACCGACTCGGGGCTTCCGGAGATCTCGCCCCCGATTCCGTTCACCCCCGATGGCTGCCAG
>JBDTQP010000088.1:0-11430 GCA_039932125.1 Gemmatimonadota bacterium | reverse complement strand
ACGGAGCTGCCCACTCGAGCAGCCGCGGACTGGTGCGGAACATGACCCAGCAGGCTGCGCCGCCAATAGCGAGCCAGACGAGTTGTCGCTTCCACACACCGAGCGCCTGGGTGGGAACGTCGGTCTGCCCCGCGGAGTAGAGATTGAATACCCCAAAGGTGATCAGCGCGAGCACCACGATGAGAACGGAACGGTCGATCCCTATGCTCCTCATCGGCGCTGCACCAGGGGTACGGCAATTTCCAGTGGCGAAGACGGGAGCTGAGTCCGGGTCAAATCGGGGGGCAGATCGATCGGCCTGGGAGCCGTATCCGCGGGAAGCTGAAGCGGAATGGTGACCTTGGTTGCCGAGTCGGGGCCCAGCAGGAAGTAGCGCGCGATTCGGCTGACGTAGGGAGCGACGAGAGCGCCACCATGTCCCCCTTCCAGGGACTCCATCAACATGCCGATGACGATCTTCGGTTCAACAGCCGGAGCAAACCCGAGGAACCATCCGTGATCCTTCCCCGATGGATTCTGCGCGGTGCCTGTCTTCCCGGCCAGTTGAAATTCCACCTGGCGGCTTCGAGCCGCGGTGCCGCGATTAACCACCTCGCTCAATGCGTGACGAAGATCCAGCGCCTGCTCCGGTGTCAGACCGTAGTCTCGATTCTCGGAGGAATCCGGTTTGACGATGTAGGGCCGCACCTCGACGCCGCCGTTCGCGAGTCCCTGGTAAAACCGAGTCATCCCGATGACTGACTGCGTATTCTCTCCCTGGCCGATGGCGAAATTGAGGGTCGTGGCTCCGGCCGTCCACCCGCGAGGACCATACAGCTTGTCGAAGAATGCCGTTGATGACGGATAAATCGGGCTGATTTCCGGGCTGAGATCGATTCCGGTCCGCTCGCGGAATCCCAGGCGCACTCCTTCCTCAATAATCGCGGGCAGCTGAAGGCGGAGTCCCAGCTGGTAGAAGTACACGTCACAGCTCTGGGCAATCGCGCTAAGCAGGTCGAGCGAGCCGTGACCCTCCCTTTTCCAGCATCTGAAATACCGGTTTCCAAACTGAAACCCGCCGCGACACGGCACCGGCATATGAGAATTGATCGTGATCACCCCGCGCTTAAGTCCCATGATCGACATGGCAAGCTTGAAAGGCGAGGCGGGCGGATAGCGCCCATAGATGGCGCGGTTGAGCAGTGGCTTCGCCGGATCGGTGCTGAGCACTCGCCAGTTGGCCGAGCTGATGCCACCGATGAACTCATTGGGGTCGTAGGTGGGCGCCGAGTAGAGGGCGAGCACCTCGCCACGGGGCGTCATCGCGACAACGGCGCCCTTGATGCCAATCGGCCAGATGCTGTCGATGAAACGCTGAAGCGGCAGGTCGATTGTCGTGCGGATCGGTGTGCCGGCCACGGGAAGCAGCGTCGGCGCGGCGCCTTCCTCGCGGACCATTCGGCCCCGGTAATCCACCTCGATGTACCGGTTCCCGGGCACCCCGCGCAGAATGGAGTCGTACTGCTGCTCGAGGCCCGCTTTCCCGACGATGGTCCCGAGACTCGCGCCATGAAAACGATTCGTCGTGAGGTCTCCCTCAGTGACTTCACCCACGTACCCCACCAGGTGTGCCACCGCCTGGCTATCCGGATACTGCCGCTTGGGCTCCGCCTGGATGACCAGTCCTGGAAGAGCGGCTCTCCGCTCCTCCAGCCGGGCGACGACATTGTAGGACGCGTCACCCAGCACCATTGCCGGCTGGAATGGCGAGCTCACGAACCGCCTGATCACATCATTGATCTGGCTGCTGTCGAGCGGCACGATTCTGCTGAACGTCTCGAGCAGTGATTTGAGTGAGTCGCGCGATGACGCGAAGACCTTGACGGAATAACCGGGAACGTTCTCCGCAATCACCAGCCCGTTCCGATCGAGGATTGCGCCCCGGGGAGAGGTGAGCGGAACGGCGCGAAGCCGATTACCCTGGGCGCGGAGTTGAAAACGGTCGTGCTCGACGACCTGGGCCTTGAAAAAGGTGGCCAGGAGAATGCCAAACAGCGCGATCACGATCCACCGTGCAGCCTGGGCCCTGCGCTGGAGCCGGGCAGGATGAAATTCGTTCATTCGTCGAGCCTGATATCGAGCCAGTCACGGAATATGACAAGCACCAGCACGCCGGCGAGCGCCGTGGTGAGCGCATGCAGTGGCGCCCAGATCCCCAGTCTCGCGAGGAGGTCCTCTCCACCGGTGCCGTTGGCGAGAAGCACGATGAGATCGCGCAGCCAGAGGCCGCCGGCAAAGACCGCGGCGTTTACAATGAGATTGTCGGCAAAGAAGACCGCGCGGCCCCACGCCGTGAGGTAGGCAACGACGGTGTGCGCCAGAGCGCCCGCTCCGAAACGCGATGGGACGAGCGCGTCGGTGATCAGGCCAACCATGAACCCGGCAATCGCGGCGTCACCCGGGCGGCTTCGAATGGAGAAGACCAGCAGGGCGATCAGCAGAAAATCGGGCGCAAACTTGATGTCGAACAGGCGCGGGCGAACATAGAAGTGCAGCAGCAGCAGAAACGCAAGCACCAGGAGCAACCGCGTGCGGGCAGCACTCGCAGCACTCATGGCTGAACCGAGTCGCGCGGGTAGGCGCGCCCCGCTGCGGAATCTACGGGGGAGGTAAGAATGATCACGTGCGAGATCGTCATCGGGTGCGAGGCGGGCTTGAGAAGGTATGTCCGCTCCCACCCCTTCTCTTCTCGAAGCACTCCCATCACGGTGCCGATTGGAATTCCCCGGGGGAAGACTCCTCCGAGCCCGGAGGCTACCACCTTCACTCCAGGCGCGATCGAGTCGCGGTAGGGAACACCGCGCAATTCAAGCAGGGTTTCTTCGCCAGTCGACTGCGCCGCCGGTGCTACAATGCCGAACACCGTCCCATCCTCCGCAAAGGCGCCAGCCCGGAACTCCGGATGCGCCCATGTCATGGCAATGCTCCAGTCGGGTTCGACCGTGCGAATCACTCCCACCAGTCCATCGGCGGAGAGCACCGGCGCAAAGGGGCGGACACCCTCCCGAGATCCCGCACTCAACAGGATGGTGCGGCCGTCTGTGGGCAATGTCTGGTGAAGTACCTCGGCGGGGATGTACGACGTGCCCAGGCGGCGTCCAATGCCGAGCAGGCCACGAAGCTGCTGGTTCTCCGATTCAAGCGCGTTCAGCGAGCGCGCAGCCAGCGCCGCGGAATCCCGCTCCTGCATGACTGAGAGAAAACGCGCGCGGCTGGTGCGCCCCTGCTCCGCCGCCTGCTGCAACCAGATGAACGGCACGAGCACGGTGCGGCGGACCGTTGCAGAAACGGAATCGCCCCACTCCTGGGGAACAAAAAGCGCCGTGACTGAAAGCACGACGCACAGGACGAAACTGAGGGTGTCCCGACGATGGGTTGATCGGTCCGGCGCGAACGCCATGTTCAGGTAGCCAGGACGCTGCTGTACTTCTCGAAATCGTCGAGGATGCGGCCGGCACCGCGCACGACGCAGGTCAGCGGATCTTCATCCACGTGAATCGGCAGCCCCGTTTCCTGAGAGAGCAGCAGGTCCAGTCCGCGAATCAGGGCGCCCCCGCCCGTCATGATGATGCCCCGATCCACGATATCACTGGCCAGCTCGGGCGGCGTAATTTCCAGCGCGCGGCGCACGGCGTCAACGATCTGTTGAATGGGCTCCTGCAGGGCCTCGCGGATTTCACTCGAGTGAACACGAACGGTCTTGGGAATGCCGGAGACGAGATCGCGGCCTTTTACTTCCATTTCGCGTTCTTCGCCCACCGGAGCAGCCGACCCGATCTTGATCTTGATTGCCTCAGCCGTAGGCTCACCGACGAGCAGGTTGTAATTCTTCCGCATGAACTGCACGATCGCCTGGTCCAGCTCATCGCCGCCGGTGCGAATCGACGTATCGGACACGATACCGGAAAGCGCGATGACCGCGATTTCCGTGGTACCTCCGCCGATATCGATGACCATGTTGCCGGTGGGCGTTTCAACCGGAAGACCGACACCGATCGCCGCCGCCATGGGCTCTGCCACCATCAGCACCTGCTTGGCGCCTGCGGTCTCGGCTGAGTCTCGAACAGCGCGACGTTCAACTTCGGTGATACCCGAGGGCACACACACGATGACCCTGGGCTTCACTTTAAACACGTGTTTGTCGATGATCGATTTGAGAAAATGACGCAGCATCTTCTCGGTGACGTCGAAATCGGCGATCACACCATCCTTGAGCGGGCGAACCGCGAGAATGCCATCAGGCGTCCGGCCCAGCATCCGCTTGGCATCGAGCCCATACCCCTTGGGACGGCCGGTAGCCTTCTCAATGGCGACGACTGACGGCTCATTCAGGACGATACCTTCACCTTTGACATAGATCAGGGTGTTGGCCGTGCCTAGATCGACCGCGATTTCATTCGCAGGAAGGAAAGACCCCAGTTTAAAGCTAGGAAACTTCATGTTGAGTGAGGTGAGTGCATATCGAAACCTAAAGTAACAAACGAGCTAACTCTCTACAAGACGCGAAAATAGGTGAATTCTCCGGCGCCACGCTCTGGACCTGTCGAGCGAGGACCAATGAGTCGAAGTTTTATGCGAGTGGTTGTTCACATCAGGACATTTGGGATCTACGGGGTTCTGCCTAACAACCGGTGCTCCCGAATCCACCATCGCCCCGATCGCTCTCCGGGAGGTCGGCGACAACCTGGAAGGTCGCCTGCTCAACCCGCGCGAAGATCAGTTGAGCGATCCGCATGCCACGCGTCACGACGAACGATTCGATTCCCAGGTTGATCAGCGCCACCTTCACCTCGCCGCGGTAGTCGCTGTCGATGGTCGCCGGCGTGTTGGGGAGGGTAATTCCATGGCGGAGTGCTAACCCTGACCGCGGGCGTATCTGGCACTCGTAGCCCGGTGGAACCGCGATACGAAGGCCGGTGGCGACCAGGCGCCGCTCCATGGGCGAAAGCGTCACGTCTTCAGCACTGGCGAGGTCGTACCCCGCGGCACCCGCGGTCGCCTGCTGCGGCATCGCGAGGCCCTCACCATGAGGGAGCAGCGAGAGGAGCACAGGGATTGGCGTCATTGATTTATGCAATCGGAATGGTAGAAGGCAAGTTGTTCCGCTGGCGGCCGGGATGAGCGCCGATGTTGACGGGGCGGGTTTTGGAGCCGTTTCGGGCCTGCCGCCCCTCTGCTTCGCCGTTAGAGAACGGAGTCCGCCGCTACGAGGGGTAGCGAGAAGGCCTCTGCGACGCCGGGATAGACCACTTTGCCTTCCACCACGTTAAGACCGAGCCGGAGCGCCCCATCAGCCTTGCAGGCTTTTCTCCAGCCATCCCGGGCGAGCTTGAGCGCATAGGGCAGCGTCGCGTTCGTCAGAGCGAGGGTGCTGGTCCGGGGGACGCCGCCGGGCATGTTGGCGACGGCGTAGTGGAGAATGCCATCCACGAAGTAGGTCGGATTCTCGTGGGTAGTAGGCTTGATTGTCTCGACACAGCCACCCTGGTCTACCGCCACATCAACGATGACCGAGCCAGGCTTCATGAGCTTGAGGTCGGCACGCTTGACGAGATGCGGTGCCTTGGCACCGGGCAGCAACACCGCCCCGACGACAAGATCGGCTCGACGGATCGCATCGAGGATGTTGTGCCGGTTGGAATAGGCCGTGTCGACGTTGGCCGGGAGCACATCATCGAGATAGCGAAGGCGATCCAGCGAAATATCCAGAATCGTCACGTGAGCACCGAGACCCGCGGCCATCTTCGCCGCGTTGATGCCGACGACACCGCCGCCGATGATCACCACTTCTCCCGGAGCCACGCCCGGCACCCCGCCGAGGAGAATGCCGCTTCCGCCGAAAACCTTCTCCAGATACTTGGCACCTTCCTGCACCGCCATGCGTCCGGCAACCTCGGACATCGGCGTGAGCAGCGGCAGCTCGCCGCTGGGCAGCTGGACCGTCTCGTACGCCACAGCGACCGCCTGCGACTTGATCACGGCATGCGTGAGCTCCTCGGCTGCCGCGAAATGGAAATAGGTATAGATCAGCTGACCGGCCCTCATGCGGGGCCATTCCACGGCGATGGGCTCCTTCACCTTCATGATCATCTCGGCCTTGGCCCAGACCTCGTCGGCCGTCGGCAGAATCCGGCCGCCAACCTCGGTGTAGGCCGTATCGGCGAAGCCGCTGCCCAGACCCCCACCCTGCTCGACATACACCGTATGGCCGGCGCTCACCAGCGCCTCGCATCCGGCAGGAACCAGCGCGATACGATTCTCGTTGGTCTTGATCTCTTTAGGGACGCCGATGATCATTGCCGGTCTCAAAGTTGGGGTTGTCGAACGTGAACGATAAAGGGTGTACGGTGTACGGTGTACGGTGTATGGGGAACGGGTTTTAAGAGTGTTGAGTGCAGACAAGCCAATATCGCTGGCTCAACGCCCGTTCACCATTCGCTGCTGACGGTTCACCCTTCCTAATGTGGTCCCAGCCGCAGTACGGTCTGTCGTGCCGGATCGAAAAACTCGCGCGCAAGCGCGGCGACTTCATCTTCAGTGACCGCATCGATATCGGCCAGGACCTGGTCGAGTGGACGGTAGCGGTTCTGGTGGAGCGCCACGGTCGCCAGCCGGTTCATCCGGCTCAGCGGATTTTCCAGGGAAAGCATGACCTGCCCCTTGAACTGCTGCTTGCCTTCGGCCAGCTCCTGCGCGGTGAGTGATTCCGCCGAGAGCCGCCGGTATTCTTCGAGGATGGCGTCACTCGCCTGGTTCGCGCTGCCCGGTTGCGTGCCGATGTAGACACCGGAGAGACCGGTGGACTGATACAGGTTCTGAAAGGCATACACGGCGTAGGCGAGGCCGAGTTCTTCGCGGATGCGCTGAAACAGCCTGCTCGACATTCCGCCGCCAAAGGTATTGGTGAGAATGGCCAGCGCAAAGCGCCGGGAATCCCGGTAGGGAATCGTGTCGGTCGCGAACACGATATGAACCTGCGTGGCATCCCGCTCTTCGCGGAATGACGCGCCGCGCACCGCCGGCTCGGGTGGCACTGCTTCCCGTGGCTCCAGGCGCTCCTGCACCTCAAACCATCCTTCCCGCTCGAGCAGCGCGAGGAGCGCCTGGTGGTCGATGTTTCCAGCCGCGGCGATGACGCAATTACCGGCGTAATACCCCGCCTGGTGGGTCCGCTTGAGATCGTCAGCGTTGAGCGCGCTGACGGTGTCACGCGTGCCCAGGATGGAATAGCCGTAACTATGGCCGGGCCACAACTTCGCCGCGAGCATGTCGAATACGAGATCATCCGGCGTGTCATCGACCATGTTGATCTCTTCCAGTACGACGTTCCGCTCGAGATCAAGATCCGATTGCCGAAGCAAGGGGCGGCGAACCAGGTCGGTCAGAACGTCGACCGCCCGGGGAAGATCCTCATCCAGCACATGGGCCTGGTAATTGGTGTGATCGCGGCCAGTGTAAGCATCAAGGCTGCCGCCACGCACCTCGAGCTCCATCGCCAGCTGTTTAGAGGTTCGCCGCTCGGTACCCTTGAACACCATGTGTTCCAGCAGGTGGGAGACGCCCATGAGCGGCCTCGGCTCATGGGCGCTGGCTGAACGAATCCACACTCCAATCGCGGCCGAGCGAATGCCCGGCAACTTCTCCGAAAGAACGACAAGGCCGTTCGGGGCGATGGTCTGCGCCAGGCCGGTATCCAACTGCGTAGTCTGCATTACCTGCCTGGGATGCTTCGCAAGTGTTGGGTGGTCAGTGAGACGTGATAAAGTGACTGGCGGAAGCGAGCACGCGGTGCCTGAAAATCGAAAGTGACAAGCGAAAGCCGGCGCTCTGCTTTTTCACTTGTCACTTGTCGCCTGTCACTGCAACAGCTCACTCCTTGGGAATCAGAGCTTTTCTGGAGAGCTTCATACGGCCACGCTCGTCCACTTCCAGCAGTTTGACCTGCACGACATCGCCCTTCTTGACGACATCTTCGGTCTTCTCGGTGCGGCCGTGCTGCAGCTCGCTGATATGGAGCAGCCCTTCGACTCCTGGCATGATCTCGACGAAGGCCCCAAACGGCGTGGTGCTCTTGACCGGGCCTTCGTAAGTGCGGCCGACTTCGGGTTCCGCCACCAGCGCTTCGACCATCGCCTTGGCGCGGGCGCCGGCATCGCCACCAACGGCAGAGATCGTGACCATGCCCGTGTCCTCGATGCCAATCTTGGCGCCGGTCTGATCCTGGATGCCGCGGATGGTTTTGCCCTTCGGACCAATTACGTCACCGATGCGGTCGGGCTTGATCATGAACGTGATAATCCGGGGAGCGTAAGGTGACAATTCCTTGCGCGCGCTGCCCAGCACCTTCTCCATCTCCTTCAAGATGTGCAGGCGGGCGACCCGCGCCTTCTCCAGCGCCTCTTCCATGATCTTGAGATCGAGACCTTCGATCTTGATATCCATCTGGATCGAGGTAATGCCCTGCGTGGTGCCGGCGACCTTGAAATCCATATCGCCGAGATGATCTTCCGATCCCAGGATATCAGTCAGGATAGCGACCTTCTTGCCTTCCTTGATCAGACCCATGGCGACACCGGCGCACGGAGCCTTGATCGGCACGCCGGCATCCATCAGCGCCAGCGCTCCGCCACAGACCGTCGCCATGGATGACGACCCATTCGACTCGAGGATCTCGGAGACCACGCGAAGGGTGTAGGGGAAGGTTTCATAGTCCGGCAGAAGCGGCTGCAAAGCGCGCTCAGCCAGTGCGCCGTGGCCAATCTCGCGACGACTGGTGCCGCGGATGGGACGGACTTCCCCGGTGGAGTAGGGCGGAAAGTTGTAGTGCAGCATGAACGACTTGGTCGTTTCACCCGAATTGTCGATGCTGTCGATCCGCTGCTCGTCATCGCTGGTCCCCAGCGTCGCAGCGACCAGGGCCTGGGTCTGGCCCCGGGTGAAGAGCGCCGAACCGTGCGCCCGCGGAAGCATGCCGACTTCGATGCTGATGGGGCGAACGGTGTCGAGATCCCGACCGTCCACCCGCTCACCCTTGTCAAGAACCTGGGAGCGCATGGTGCGGTACTCCACCATTTCGAACTCATTGGCGATATCGGCGGCGGCCTCCGGATACTTCGCGAGCAGCTGGGCCACAACGTCATCGCGGACCGCCTTGACGCCAGCGGTACGTCCCGCCTTGTCCTTGTGATTGATTGCCTTCGCAACGGCCGCTTCTGCCAGCTTCTGGACTTCGGCGACCACATCGACCTTGGGTGCGGCGGGGGTCCACTCCAGCTTCTTGACCGGTATTTTCCCGATCAGTTTGTTCTGGAGGGCGATGAGATCGCGAAGCCCCTTCTGGGCGACCTTGAGTGCATCAACCATCTCGGCTTCGGAGATTTCGAGCGAACCGCCTTCGACCATGATGATGGACTCGGCCGTGCCGCACACGATGAGATCAATGCTGGAGGCTTCCAGCTGCTGAAACGTCGGGTTGAGAATCCAATTGCCATCGACCCGCCCTACCCGCACCGACGCGATCGGACCGTTCCACGGAGCGGCCGAGAGACTGAGCGCCAGCGAAGCAGCGACGACACCGAGCACGTCGGCGTCGTTCTCCTGGTCGGCGGAGAGGACGGTGACAAAGACCTGGACTTCGTTTTTGAAACCTTCGGGAAAGAGCGGGCGGAGCGAGCGATCGATGACCCGGCCCGACAGGATCTCGTCATCCGACGGCCGTCCCTCTCGCTTGAGAAAGCCACCTGGAATCTTCCCTGCCGCGTAGGTCTTCTCCCGATATTCAACGGTCAGCGGAAAGAAGGGGAGCGATGATGTCCTCGTAGACAGGGTCACGGCGGCGAGGACGACGGTCTCACCATACTGAACGAGGGCAGAGCCGGCGGCCTGCTTGGCGAGGCGGCCGGACTCGATGATCATCTTGCGGCCGGCGAATTCACTTTCGATCCGTTGCACAGTCTGAAGCCTTTGCGTGTCAGGAGCACCCCAAAATGAAGAGGGCGCCCCCAGTGCTCGATCGGGGCGCCCGGAACAACCGGCGCGTGTTAGTGGCGAAGTCCCAACTGCTCGATAAGGGCGCGGTACGTGGGGAGGTCACTACGCCGGAGATAGGTCAGCAATCGGCGGCGGGATCCAACCATCTTGAGCAGGCCCCGGCGGCTGTGGTGATCCTTGGGGTGGGTGCGAAAGTGATCGGTGAGGGAGTTGATCCGCTCGGTGAGCAGGGCAACCTGGACCCGGGTTGATCCGGTATCGTTTTCATTCTGACCGTGGGTCTTGACCACAGTCGCCTTGTCAAAGCTCATTCTCCGAGTATCCTCATCTGGTTACGCGCGCGTCGTTTATGGCCATCTGGTACAGCACGCCAAAATAACCTGGCCCGTCGGGGCTGGGCAACCCCCAGGTACTTCTTGAGCGCACCAATTCCGGGGACAATTACCGGTTCCTATACTCTCGAGCGGCTGCTTGGCCAGGGCGGTTTTGCCTGGGTATACGCGGCCCGGCGAAGCGATGGTAAATCCTTTGCCATCAAGATATTAAAGCCGCGATTTGCCGGTGATGAGAGCTTCCGGACCCGCTTCCGCCAGGAGTCCGAATTCGCCGCCCAGCTGGCCCACCCTCACATCGTCCATATCGAAGAAGTCGGCCACGAAAGTGACCTGGTCCACTTCACCATGGATCTCTACCCGGACACCCTGGCCGCAATGGCCGATCGGGATACGATTCTGCCGGAGGGGCGCATTGTGGAAATCGCGACCGATATCGCGAGCGCCCTCAGCTTCGCCCATGCCAGGGGCATCATTCACCGGGACATCAAGCTCGATAACATTCTGCTCGGTGAAAAGGGTGAGGCGGTGTTGACCGATTTCGGTATCGCGCGGGCCATCAGCGGATACGTGGCCGCGACGGGCTTCAACATGACGATTGGAACGCCGCACTATATCTCCCCGGAACAGGCGCAGGGACGCCCGCTGGACGGGCGCTCGGATCTCTACTCGCTGGGCGTCACACTCTATCGTGTGGCAACCGGAGAGCTGCCGTTCAAGTCGAAGGACTGGTTCGAGCTGGCCCGTATGCACGTGGAAGCAAAGCCGGAGGCGCCACGCACGCTACGACCAGATCTTGGAAGACGGCTGGAGCGTATCATCCTCAAGTGCCTCTCAAAACACCAGGACGATCGCTATGCCAGCGCTGAGGAGCTGATCAGCGACCTGGATGACACAGTCACGAAGGAACGGCCCACAACCGATATCACGCTGCCAGCAGGCTACCTCACCCGGGATATGCCGAAGACCGAGCCGGAGAAGAAGAAGTGGTGGAAACCTTAGCAGTGCGGTCGATATCAGGACAATCGAAGAGATCTCATGTTGCCCGTGCATCGCAACTGCCCCTCGC
>JBDTQP010000087.1:0-11448 GCA_039932125.1 Gemmatimonadota bacterium | reverse complement strand
TCAACGAGATCGTGGAGAACTGGCTCGACTTCTACACCTACACCCAGTTCATCGATCGGGACGGCAAATTCCAGCTCAAGATGTTGTCGACGTCTTCCTTCCAGCCGCTCGCCTGCTCCATGGGGCCGATGCTCAAGGAAGAAAGCTTCCATCTGGGAACCGGAAACAACGGCCTGCTTCGCATCGTGAAGGCCGGCCGGATTCCGCCGGAAGTCATCCAGCGCTACTTCAACAAGTGGGTCCCCACCGCGTTCGACCTTTTCGGGACGGATAACTCATCGAGTGCGCACTGGGCCTACGTGTGGGGCCTCAAGGGCCGGTTTGA
Source organism: Gemmatimonadota bacterium (assembly GCA_039932125.1). GTDB lineage: Bacteria > Gemmatimonadota > Gemmatimonadetes > Gemmatimonadales > GWC2-71-9 > DASYPP01. The sequence continues at coordinate 11,123 of JBDTQP010000087.1, read as the reverse complement.
CGAGCGGGAGAACAAAGACCCGGCAGACGTCGCGCATCTCAACGAAGCGAGTCGCGAGCTCTACCGTCAGGAGATCACCCGGCTTATCGCTCGCCTCAACCTTGCCATTCCCGAGCGGGAGCAGCATCTGAACGTGCCCGATATCAGGTTCAACCGGAAGATCGGATTGTATGCTCGCCAGTCTTTCACGACCGAAGGTGTGGAGATCGATGCTTCGGCATACCCGGCGTACCTCGCCACGGCCGTACCGACGACCGAGGATCGCGAGCTGCTGCGGAATATTTTCAAGGACAATGACTGGATCGAATCGAAGAAGGCCGAAGACGATAACTGACCGCAACATGTGATCGTAACCGCCGCGGACTGGGTGAACCCAGTCTGCGGCGTTTCCGTTTCCCGGGAGGGACTTCCCACGACAATGCGGATCAACCTTGCCTGTACATGAGGCTCACAAAATGGGAGGAGGCGTTTCGCGCTGTCAACTCCGTTCGCAAGGTTCCGTGACCGGTGATCGGACTCGGTTACTTTTCAACCTCGCCCTGTTACTTTCTGTCTTTCAATCATGATCATCCCATCCATCATCGCGCACCGCGGGGCCTCAGGCCGGGAATTCGAAAATTCCCGGGCGGCGTTTGCCCGGGCCGTGGAGCTTAAAGCCGATGGTGTGGAACTCGATATTCATTCGACGGAAGATGGCATCATCCTGGTGCACCACGACGCGGAGCTTGCGGGCGTCGGCCCGATCGGGCATCTCGAGTACACCGCGGTGCAGGATTTTCGGCTACCCAACGGGGAAACGGTGCCAACGTTACCCGAGGTCCTGGACATTCTGGGAAACCTCAACGTATACGTCGAGGTAAAATCACTGGCTCCCGCTTTTGACGACGCCCTGCTGGCCGTTCTCGAGCAGGGTCCCGCACCGGGCCGATACGCGGTCCACAGCTTTGACCATCGGATCATCGCCCGGCTCGGCGTCGAGCGGCCTTCACTGCTCCGGGGAATCCTCCTCGCTTCCTATCCAATGGACCCACTCTCTCTGCTCACTGCCGCTGGCGCAACCACGTTATGGCAGGACCATACACTGATTGATGCTGCACTGGTGAACACGATCCACGCCGGCGGAGCGCAGGTAATCGCCTGGACAGTCAATCAGCCCGAAGATGCGATTCGCCTCGCTGCCCTCGGCGTAGACGGGCTCTGCGGCAATCATCCCCAACGGCTCCGCGCCACTCTCGAGAGCACCCACGCATGACATTCCAGGTTCATCGCGTCGCCGTCATCGGGGCTGGCACCATGGGAGTGGGCATTGCCCAGGCTGCCGCGACCGCAGGATGGCACACGTTACTCACCGATGCCCGGCCTGAGATCCTGCCCAGTGCGCTCCTGAGCATCGGCAAGACGCTCGAAGGCGCGGTGACCCGGGGGAAACTCGCGGCCGATGAACGTGACCGAATCCGCGAACGCATCAGCATCGTAAACTCGATCGCCGAGGCGAGCCGCAACGCCGACCTGGTTATTGAAGCGGTCATCGAAGACCTTGGCGTCAAGCAGGGCGTCCTGGCGGAGGTCGCTCGGGTGGTGAGCGACACGGCACTCCTTGCGACCAACACTTCTTCACTCTCGGTCGGCGCTCTTGCTGCCGGGCTGCCCCGCCCCGCCCGCTTGGTCGGTCTTCACTTTTTTAATCCGGTGCACCTCATGCGGCTGGTGGAGATCGTCATCCACGATCTGGCGGACGATTCCACCCGTGAAGATGCGTTGTCGGTTGTGAAAGCCCTTCGGAAGGAAGCGGTGGTCGTCAAGGATTCACCTGGCTTCGCATCCAGCCGACTGGGCGTCGTACTCGGGCTCGAAGCCATTCGCATGGTTGAACAAGGCGTCGCGTCGCCGGCAGACATCGACCGCGCCATCGAACTGGGCTATAACCATCCCATGGGTCCCCTTCGGCTGACGGACGTCGTGGGACTGGATGTGCGTCTTCGGATCGCCGAATACCTGCACAGCACGCTTAAGGAGGATCAGTACCAGCCGCCCGAGCTGATGCGAAGGATGGTGGCACAGGGTGAGCTTGGCAAAAAAAGCGGCAAGGGCTTTTATGAATGGCCAGAGGGGTAGCCGTTTGCAAGGCTTGATCCCAACGCAATGCTTCACCACGGAGTCACGGAGACCAGCGGAGGCTCGCACGGAAACGGCACTGATTCACTGGCAAACTGTTTATAACAAACAAGAAAGGTTCTTAACGCCCACCCTCCACATTCAATAGATACAGGTTCCTCAAACAAATGTTTCCCGAAATGATTTCCTGTATCCTGCCTTGTAAACAGACAAGAAACACTATCAGCGCATTGCCGTTCCCTTTGCGACCCTGATGAACTCTGCGCCTTTGCAGTCAGACAGCCCAATGACGGTGGCCACGCAGAGAACGGCAAGTCTGCGATCCCTGCAGTGCGTTCCTCCCCACTTCCCCTACTTATCCTCCCGGATCTGTCTCCACCCCTGAGGTCCGAATGTCACCGTCGCGAAGAAAGACCGATCTTTCGGATTGGTCCTGCCGCCTTTGGTGACTGCCAGGTGCTCCTGGACGCGCACGTGAACCTCCTGGCCGGTGCGGGTCAGGTTCGTGAGGAGATATGAGGCCACGATCTTTTCGAGATTGGTATCCTGGAACAGCCGGCGCCAATCGTCCTCCGCCCGTGCCTCAAGGTTTGGTAACAATCGCCGGACTTCGCCGAGCTGACGGGATTCAATGCCAAGGGCTAGCTCATGGTAATAGGCTGAGATAGCGGTCGAATCGTCGAGCGGCTTCAGCGCGGTGTCCCGCGAGACGGCCGCCGCTATCGCCGGCGATGACGGCTTTCTTGCTGATCGAGCTGCCCGCGTGAGGGCCGAGTCCCAGAGATTCGCCGCATTGCCAAAGAGCGCGGCGGCTTCGAGGGACAGGCCGCCTCTGGCCATGGTCTCGCCCGCGCTCATGACTGAATCTCCGCTGGCGAGCACGGTCGCTTCGAGTCCTGCCGCAGTCGCCCTGGCGCGAGCAGCGATCGCTCCAACCCGCGCAGTGGCCAGGCCACTATCAACTACGACTGCCTGCCCTGGTGCCGCTCGCTCCCACACCCGGCCGAACCCGAAAATTACAACCGCAACCACCAGAATGGTTCCCGCCAGCACCCAGAGTGCCGTATGGCGGCGAACACGCTGAGTGGTGGCACCGGTCGAAACGGGGGTTCGCCGCGGAGCCGGCGTCGGTGTCGCATTTTCCGATTGGCCCCGGCTCGAGGCGAGCGCACCCAGCGAAGCTACCGCCATTTCGTCCTGCCCAGCCGTTCCCTGCACGGCCTGCGCGGCCTCTTTTAACGTAGAGAATCGCCCCGCTGGATTCTTGTCGATCATCTGCATGATCGCCGAAGCCATTTCCGGCGGACAGTCCGGCCGTAGTTCACCGATAGGCTGCGGGAGCTCGTGGACATGGGCGTACATGATGCCCACCGAGCTATCGGCGAGAAACGGATTCCGCCCCGCGAGAAGCTCATACCCGACCACGCCAAGCGCATACTGGTCCGAAGAACCGGTCACTTCAGCACCGGCGCAGGACTCGGGACTCATGTAGGCTGGAGTCCCGATCGTCTTGCCCGTCATCGTGAGTCCCTGGGAATCCACCACCTTGGCAATACCGAAATCGGTCACCAGCACATGGCCTTCAATGTCCACCATGATATTGCCAGGCTTGATATCGCGGTGCACGACACCGTGGCGGTGGGCATAGTCGAGTGCCAGCGCCACAGATGTCAGGATCGTGCGGACGAGTGTGACCGGGAGCGGACCCGCGCTCCGGAGAATGGAGGCCAGCGTTCGCCCATGCACGTACTTCATCACAAAGTAAAGTGCCCGGTTGCTTTCTCGAACCGCGTAGATGGGAATCACTCCCGGATGGCTCAGCGACGCCGCAGTTTTTGCCTCCCGCTTGAAGCGCTCGACGGCCTCTTCACCGTCGAGGAACGACGGCGAGATAAGCTTGATCGCCACCTTGCGATCGAGGGCGACCTCCCGGGCAAGGAACACTGCCGCCATACCGCCGCGCCCCAGCTCACCAAGTATCTCATATTCCCCGGTCGTGACCTGGGCCAGAATATCGGCCGGCCGGGCTACCAGAGGCATATTGGCGGTCGTCATGAAGGCGCCGGAATCGACCAGAGCGGTTGTAACCATCGCCTGGTCCCAGATCAGGTCAAAGCCGCAGGCCGGGCATGCGCGAAGCCCCGCTGTGACGGGACGGCTGCATCGGGGGCAGGTGGAGGTTGCTGGATTGCTCATGGCGTGCCCGGAAGATACTCGGCTGCGAGCAGGTTCCACAGGGTAAAACCTTGTCACGGCGAGGGGTCGGTTGAGTCACCCGGGGCGTGAGCACGATGGCGACTTGCTACTCTTGCACATCAACAGTCAGACACTCCTCGAGACACGGCAAAGCGCCCACTTTGATGCGCTCATCTCTCTCATTACCGTTCCTCACTCATGACTCTCCCCTACCCGATCACCGATATTCATATTCACATCCAGCCCTGGCGCCAGATGAAACCGGCCGTGCTGGAAGTGATGAAAAAAGGCAAAGAAGGCCACTGGGAACGTCTGATCCAGCTGATGGAAGACCCGAGCGCGCTCCTCGAAATCATGGATGTGTCAGGAGTAGAGCGGGTGGGCCTGATCAACTACCCAAGTCCCGACCTGATGGGGTTCGACGATTCCACCAATGATTTCGCGGTGCGGTATGCCAGTGCAGCTCCCGAACGGCTCCTGCCGTTTGGCGGAGTACATCCCCGATTTACCAGCGACCCGGCAGGAGATGTCGATCGCCTGATCGATCTGGGAATCCGCTGCTTCAAGATTCACCCGCCCCACCAGCTCTACCCCGCGAACGCCTACACCCTGGGCCTCGATGCCCTCGCGAAGATCTATCGCCGCTGCGAGGAGCGCGGCGCACCGGTGATGATCCATACCGGGACCAGCATTTTCCCCGGGGCGCGGTCGAAATGGGGAAACCCCCTGGAGATCGACGATGTCGCGATCGATTTCCCTGATCTCACAATTCTCCTGGCTCACGGCGGCCGTCCATTCTGGATGGAGGAAGCCTTTTTCGTTCTCCGCAGGCACAAGAACGTGTCGCTGGAAGTGTCGGGCATCCCCCCGGCCAAACTTCTGGAGTACTTCCCCCGTCTGGAAGAAATCGCGCATAAAACCGTCTGGGGAACTGACTGGCCGAGCCCGGGAGTCAAGGATCTGAGGCAGAACATTGATCAGTTTCTGGCCCTTCCACTTTCTCCAGCATCGCAGCGCGCGATTCTTTCGGGAAACAGCCTGCGACTCTTTCCCATTCAGCGCGGGTCCTGAGTGTCTCCGGACAACCGCAAACACAGACTCACTCCGTGATCAGTTGACAGCCATTCATTGATTATCTGGATGCTAGCCGATTGAATTCAGGGCCACATCCACTTTCGATGGGTCCGTGCTACCTCCGTGCTTCCGTGCTTGCGGTTTTCTCGTCAGTCTGCCTGGCGCGTTGAGGCAGGCCTGCCGGTAGAGCCTGATCGCATCACCTCTGCACATGTAAGGCTGTCATGCTCACGCGTTGCATCTGCGTCGCATTGCTATTTGTTACGACCAGGGTCGCTGCCCAGGATCCGGGCAAGGTGCCGGTGGAGACCTACACGCTTGACAATGGGCTCACGGTCATCCTCTCGGAAAGTCATGCCGCACAGATAGTCTCGGTGAATGTCTGGTACGCTGTCGGCTCGCGCGATGAAATTCCGCAGCACACGGGGTTCGCGCATCTCTTTGAACACATGATGTTCCAGGGGTCGGCCCACGTAAAAAGGGCAGAGCACTTGCAGCTGATCGAGCGCGCGGGCGGCGGGCTCAACGGATCAACCGAGACCGATCGCACCAGCTACTTCGAAACCCTCCCTTCCAATCGCCTGAATCTCGGCCTCTGGCTGGAGGCGGATCGCATGCGCTCGCTCGCAGTGACCGATTCCAACTTTACCAACCAGCGGGAAGCAGTGAAAGAAGAACGGCGCCTTCGGGTCGAGAACCGGCCTTATGGTGCCGCTATCTTCGAAGGACCCCAGGACCTCTTTGATCCCGAAAGCTGCTTCCCCTACAGTCATTCGGTCATCGGCTCCATGGATGACCTGAACGCAGCCGGGACGGAGGACCTGAAAGCATTCTTCGACCAGCATTACGTGCCCAATCGCGCGACACTCGTGGTGACCGGAGATTTCTCTCCCGCGAACGCCAGGGCGCTTATCGAGCAGTATTTTGGTGACATACCCAGGGGCAGTAAGGCGGCTCCGGTCGCCTGCAGCCAGCCGTTCAACACCGGGGCAAGAAGGAAAAAGCTGCACGATCCCAACGCAAGCCTGCCGGCCGTGCTTCTTATGTACCGCACACCTGCGGAGGACCACCCGGATGTCCCGGCACTCACCCTGATCGGCATTCTCCTGGGACAGAGAGAGAGTTCGCGGCTGAATCAGCGACTGGTACGAGAGACCAGGGCGGCGGTGTCGGCCCAGGCCGTGCCCGGCATTTTCGGGCCCCGGCGGGGACCCAATTTTTTCCTCGCCTATGCGATTGCCAGTCAGGGCGTCCATCCCGACTCGCTCGAGGCGCTCTTGACCGGAGAGCTGGCCCGCCTGGTGGAAGGAAACATTACGGACGAGGAGGTGGCCAAGGCCAGAAACGCATACCGGGCTTCGGTCATACATTCGCGGCAGACAACGATGGACCTCGCCGAAGTACTGCAGTACGCTAATCTTTTTCTAGGGACATCCGAAGCAATCAATACTGACTTCGCACGCTATATGGCGGTCAGCCGCAATGACCTCATTAGAGTTGCGAAAACATATTTCCGGCCCGACAACTCCCTGACCATCGTAGTCACTCCCCCACCGGCTCAGCCGGACGGAGCGACGCCTTGAAGCCCCTTCTCATCGCCGTGCTCGTCGCGGCGCCATCGGTCGCCCTGGCGCAGTATCCTGCGACTCCGCCGCCGGCAGAACCACTGAGCCCGGCTCGTTTTCCGCCGTTTCAGCAAACGGTGCTCGCCAATGGCCTGAAACTGGTCGTCGTCGAGAATCATTCGCAGCCGGTACTGTCCATCTCGCTCACGTTGCCGGCAGGCTCGGTCACGGATCCAACGGGAAAGGAAGGCCTCGCGAACATGGCGGCTCAGCTCCTGACGAAAGGAGCTGGGGAACGAAGCGCCGAGCAGATTTCTGCTGCGATCGAAGGGGTTGGCGGAACGCTGGCTGCAGACGCCGGGAGCGACTTTCTCACCATCAACGCCGATGTCCTTTCACCGCAGGCGCAGCTGGCTTTTGATCTCCTGGCGGACGTAGCGGTTCGTCCGAACTTCCCCGCCGCCGAGCTCGAGCTGATCAAGACTCAGACGCTCTCGGCACTGCAGCTCGAGCTCTCGCAGCCGGTTGCGCTGGCGTCGCGATTCTTCTTGAGCCAGGTATACGGGACGCACCCCTACGCCCGCCGTCCGACGCCAGCCTCAACCGGGGCGATCACGAGAGAGGATCTCCTGGCCTTTCAGCGGAGACGGCTCCGCCCCGGTGGAGGTCTCCTCGTCATTGCGGGCGACATCACGCTTGCGCGCGCCAGAAGCCTCGTCACGAGCGCGTTTCGCGGCTGGACCGGCCGCGCTCCAGCGGCGGCACCCTTCCCCCGTGTACCCGTTCGCACCGCGCCGTCCATTGTTCTGGTGCATCGCCCCGGGTCGGCACAGTCGAACATCGTGGTTGGAAATACGACGTTCGGGCCGGCCGATCCGCAATACTATGCCGCGCGAGTCGCCAACCAGATTCTTGGCGGTGGCCCGGACAGCCGTCTCTTTCTGAATCTGCGGGAGCAGAAGGGCTGGACCTATGGCGCGTATTCGAGACTGGATCGCCCAAAGGGGGTCGGTACATTCCAGGCCACCGCGGAGGTGCGCACGGAAGTCACTGATTCCGCGTTGACCGAGTTGCTTCGCCAGATGACGAACCTCGGCTTTACCCCCCTGCCGGACAGCGAGCTCGCGGGAGCCAGGAGTGCGCTCGTCGGTAGTTTTCCACTGACCCTCGAGACAGCCACCCAGGTGGCCGGGGCCGTCGCCCAGGCACGTCTTCTCGGCCTTCCGTCTGACTACCTCCAGAAATATCGGACACGTCTCTCAGCGGTCACCGCTGCCCAGGTCCGGGCGGCTTCGCGGGTGGTCATGCAGACACGAACTCCATTGATCGTCGTCGTTGGCGATGCATCCAGGGTGTATGACAAGCTGAGTGCGATCGCGCCAGTCTCGCTATTTTCACCTGACGGCGCTCCCCTCGATCCCGCAGCCCTCACGACACGGACCATTGCCCTGGATCTGGATCTCGCTCAGCTCATTCCCGCCAGGGACAGCTTCGTCGTAACTATGCAGGGAAAGCCAATGGGTTTTCAGCGAACCGAACTGACAAAGAGCGCGAATGGATTTGAATTCCGGGAGGAGACTCGTATTGCGAGCCTGATGCAGCAGACCACAACGGTCGAGATGGCCGGCGATGCCAGCGTGAGAACAGTTGCGCAAACCGGAAAGACTCAGGGCACCGACACTCACATTAATATCAGCTATGCCGAGGGGCGAGTCACCGGCGACGCGCTGGTTTCGGCGCGGCCCGAGTTCAGGCAGCTGACCATAGATACCATGGTTACAAGCGGAACTCTCGACGACAATGTGGTGCAGGCGCTGCTCCCTGCCTTGCACTGGGCTCGGGATGCAAGCTGGACACTGTCGGTTTTCTCAGCAGGCCAGAACGCGACACAGACGATGACACTGGCTGTCACGGGAGTGGAAACGGTTCAGGTGCCGGCCGGAACGTTCGAAGTCTATCGCGCCCAGATGACCGGTGGCCCCGCGACGATCTACTTCATGATCACCACGGAGGCACCACACCGCCTCGTAAAAGTGTCACTCGTTGGTGTCCCGCTGGAGTTCCTGCTGGCTCGATAAATCAGTTGGTTTATTTTGGAACGGCTGCTGCGGTTATTTATCGCTCTTCGCTCCCGATATCTTCACGTTTCCCTGAACCATTGAGCACATGTCCTCTCGTTACCTGATTTCCTCCGTTGCCTTCCTGATTGCCGGATGCGCGAATCGAGGCGGGGTGAGCACCTCGGCCTCCCCCGACAAGCCGGACTCGACAAGCGCTGAGCGGGTGCAGTACGCATCCACCTACCGCCGCCATGACAATCCCCCGGTGTTCATCCAGAATGCCACGATTATGACCGCTGCGGGGCCGGAAATGACGAGAGCCTCGATCCTTTTTCAGGACGGCAAAATTGTCTCGGTCGGCACGAACCTGACGGCGCCGGCTGGAGCAAACATTATCGACGGCACGGGCAAGTACGTAACCCCCGGTATCATCGACACCCATAGTCACCTCGGTGTGTACTCGGCACCTGGGACCTTCGCCGAGTCGGATGGGAATGAGGCGACCGACCCCGTCACCGCGGATGTCTGGGCTGAGCATTCGTTCTGGCCCCAGGACCCACAGATTCCGCTCGCTATCGCCGGCGGTATAACTGTTCTGCAGGCTCTGCCCGGTTCCGCCAATCTTATCGGTGGACGCTCAGCGGTCCTGCGTCTTGTCCCCGCACGGTCGGTCCAGGAGATGAAGTTTCCCGGCGCTCCCTACGGTCTCAAGATGGCCTGCGGTGAAAATCCCAAGCGTGTCTACCAGAACCGCGGCCCATCAACGCGAATGGGCAACATGGCCGGTTATCGCGAGGCATTCATCCGGGCCGAGGGCTATCGGCGGCAGTGGGATAAATGGCTCGTGAATCATGAAGGTGATCCCCCTGAACGCGACCTCGAGTTGGAGAGTCTCGCCGATGTGCTGCGCGGAAAAATCCTGGTGCAGAACCATTGCTATCGGGCCGACGAGATGGTCCAGATGATGGACCTCGCGCGTGAATTCGGCTTCAAAATACGCTCGTTTCATCACGCGGTCGAAGGCTACAAGATCGCCGATATGCTCGCCCGGGAAGGAGTGGCCGCCTCCGTGTGGGCCGATTGGTGGGGCTTCAAGATGGAAGCGTTCGACGGCATTCCGGAGAATGCCGCACTGCTGCAGCAGGCCGGCGTCCGGGTGGTGATTCATTCAGACGACGCAAACGGAATTCAACGGCTGAACCATGAGGCCGCGAAAGCGCTCTACTCCGGGATTCAAGCGGGTATCGCTGTCAATCGGGACCAGGCGATTCGCTGGATTACCGCGAACCCGGCATGGGTTCTCGGCATCGACAGCACGACCGGGACGCTGGAGGTGGGTAAAGCAGCGGACGTGGTGGTCTGGTCCGGCGATCCCTTCTCCATCTATTCAAAGGCAGAAATGGTTTTCAACGAAGGCTGGCTGGTGTACGATCGCAACGATCCCGCGAAGCATCCAACCACCGACTTCAACCTTGGGCTGGATCAGCCGGGAGTGGGCCGGTGAGCCGCCTCTTTTCCGGGAGCACTGCCTGCTCCTTCGCCAGGACCGTTCAGGTCGCATCGTTTACAGCGCTGAGCCTTCTTCCCAGCAGCAGCCTTCGCGCCCAGACCGTCGCGATCACCGGTGGCACCGTCTACCCGGTCTCCGGACCCAAGATCGAGAATGGAACCGTCATTCTTCAGAATGGCCGGATCATTGCGGTCGGACGGGAGGTCCCGGTTCCCGCCGGCGCGACACAGATCGATGCCCGAGGCAAGTCTGTGGTGCCGGGATTCGTACATGCCAGCACGACGCTGGGGCTCTCTCAGGTCGGATCCGTCGATGGCACGAACGAGTCTCAGAAGGAAGGCGACCTCAACCCGAGCTTTAACGTCTCCGAGGCAATCGATCCCGCCTTCGTAAACATTGCTGTCGCGCGGATGGAGGGCGTCACGTCAAGTATCAGCGAGCCGACGGGAAGATTCCTTCCCGGGCAGGCCGTGTTTATCGATCTCGCCGGTTCTCGCGTCGACGACATGATTGTGAAATCGCCAGTCGCCATGATGGTAGACCTGAGCGAAGGAAGCAAAGGCGCGGGAGGCGGAAGTCGCGCGGGCGTGATGCAGCGACTTC
>JBDTQP010000086.1:0-11527 GCA_039932125.1 Gemmatimonadota bacterium | reverse complement strand
GCTCCCTCCACGATCACCGGGCCAAGGCGCACCCCCGCGATCCCCACCGCTCGCTCGAGGATCTGGCTATAGTGGTGATTCACCGGGTAGCGCTCGACCGGCCGGGTCATGGGATCGTCGGTCCCGAACGGGGCGAATCCTTTCCCCACGCTGAGCGAGATGCTGAGGGGACCATCGAGGGAGCGAAGGATGTCACTGGACGAGAGGATCAGCTCATGCACGAACGTGTGCGGATGCCGGCGATCCACGAAACCCTCCCCAAACGCTCCCGGGGTCAGCTCGCCATCGTCGAGGGTCCAGCCTTCCAGATTTGCCGTCGCGGTAAACCGCAACCGATCCCCAAACGCATGAGCCTGGAGCATTAGAACCGGCTGCACCACCCGGGTTTCGCTCAGAGACCCGCCACCAGGAATCCGGTCCACATGAGTGTCGACAACGACCGCCTGGCCCGAAAGCCTTCCCCCAAACCGGCTTACCTGGGCAGCACCGGTGGCGGCGGTGAGGAAGGACAGCGCGACGGTGCAGGAGGTGGTCAGGAGGCGCAGGGGAAGGGCTCCGGATTCAGATCAGGGGGGGACGACTGGACGACCGGGAAAGTGACACAAGAACAGGTGCAGGGATCAGGGTGCAAGCGAGCCAGCCGCATGCACGTGAAACGGGATTCTCCGAAATCTCAGGTCACGGTGGTGTGCACCCTGCACCTTTTTGAACTGCGCTCAGCACCCTGCACTCTCCACCTGGCCCGCTATCTGACGACCGAAGCCTTCAGGTAATCCCGGTACATCCGCGCGATCACTTCAACCTTGATCTCCTTCGGGCAGGCTGCCTCGCATTCTCCAAACCAGGTGCATCCGCCGAATCCTTCGAGATCCATCTGCTCCACCATCTGTGTTGCCCGCTGGCTCCGCTCGGCTTGCCCCTGAGGCAACAACCCCAGGTGAGTGACCTTGGCTCCAGTGAACAACATCGCCGATGCGTTGGGACAGGCGGCCACGCAGGCACCACAGGCAATGCACTGCGCGGCATCCATGGCGTGCTCGACATCATCTTTGGGGATCAGGGTCGCATTGGCGTCCTGCGCGCTACCGGTGGGCGCCGAGATGTAGCCACCGGCCTGGATGATACGATCGAGCGGGCTCCGGTCGACCACAAGGTCCTTGATGACCGGGAACGCCCGAGCGCGCCAGGGCTCGATGTAAATCGTGTCGCCGTCCCTGAAACTGCGCATGTGGAGCTGGCAGGTCGCGGTGCCGCGGGAGGGCCCGTGAGCCACCCCGTTGATCATCATCCCGCACGAGCCACAAATTCCCTCGCGACAATCGTGATCGAACGCGATCGGAGGCTCACCCTGGGTGATCAACCCCTCATTGACCACATCGAGCATCTCGAGGAACGACATGTCGGCACTGATATCGGTAGCCTGGTAGCGGACCATCCGTCCGCTCGACCGAGCGTTCGGCTGCCGCCAGACATGCAAAGTCAAATTCATGTGACTCGTCGGCTCCAGAACAAAGGCTGAGTGCAGAGTGCATTCGGAACAGGTGCAGGGTGCAGAGTGCAGGGTGCAGGGTGCAGAGTGCAGGGTGCAGAGTGCAAACAACGCCCCGGACTCCACATCTCTTTGCTCATACCTCACACCTCATACCTCACACTATCCACCAGCTACTTATAGCTTCGCTGTGACAGCTGGACTCGTTCGAACGATAACGGCTCCTTATTGGGCACTGGCGGCTTCCCTTCCCCAGCGTACTCCCAGGCTGCGACATAGGCGTAGTGCTCGTCGTCGCGGAGTGCTTCGCCATCAGGGGTCTGGTACTCCTCGCGAAAGTGGCCGCCGCAGGATTCCTTCCGCTGCAGAGCATCGAGACACATCAACTCGGCGAGCTCGAGAAAATCTGCCACTCTTCCGGCCTTCTCCAGCGACTGGTTCAGCTCCTCACCGGCGCCAAGCACATTCACGTTACTCCAGAATTCCGCGCGGATCGCGGGGATTTTCTCCAGCGCGATTTTGAGTCCCGCTTCGTTGCGCGCCATGCCGCAATAGTCCCACATCACCTTACCCAGTTCGCGATGGATCGAGTCTACCGAGCGTTTGCCGCGGATGGAAAGCAACCGGGAAGCGCGCGCCTGAACGGCGGTCATCGCCTCGCGAGCTTCCGGCGCGTCCATAATCGCACCGGGCCGGACCCGGGCCAGATAATCACCGATGGTACTGGGAAGCACGAAGTAGCCGTCCGCCAGTCCCTGCATCAGCGCGCTCGCGCCGAGGCGATTGGCGCCATGGTCCGAGAAATTGGCTTCCCCGATCACGAACAGTCCGGGAATCGTGCTCATCAGATCATAGTCTACCCAGAGGCCGCCCATCGTGTAGTGCACCGCCGGGTAGATGCGCATGGGGACGCGGTAAGGATCTTCGGCAGTAATCCTCTGGTACATCTCGAAGAGGTTACCATACCGCTCTTCGATCACGCTTTTTCCCAGGCGCTCAATGGCCGCCGCAAAATCGAGATACACGCCAAGCCCGGTCTCCCCCACACCCCTGCCCTCGTCGCACACTTCTTTCGCTCCGCGTGAAGCAATGTCCCGGGGGGCCAGGTTGCCGAAACTGGGATACTTCCGTTCCAGGTAGTAGTCGCGCTCGTTCTCCGGGACGTCGCCGGGTGGACGCCTGTCACCTTTTTTCCGGGGAACCCACACGCGGCCGTCATTGCGCAACGACTCGCTCATCAACGTGAGCTTCGATTGATGCTCGCCGGTGACCGGAATACAGGTGGGATGAATCTGGGTGAAGCAGGGATTGGCAAAGCCGGCGCCTCGCTTATAGGCGCGCCAGATGGCCGTCGCGTTACTGCCCTTGGCGTTGGTGGAGAGATAGAAGACGTTGCCATACCCACCGGTGCCGAGCACCACGGCGTCTCCCATGTGGGTTTCAATGACACCGGTGAGGAGGTTTCGGCAGACAATGCCCCGGGCACGACCATCAACAACGATGAGATCCAGCATTTCCGTGCGAGGAAACATCTGGACCATCCCGCTCGCTACCTGCCGCTCCAGAGCCTGGTATGCCCCAAGCAGCAGCTGCTGACCGGTCTGGCCCCGGGCATAGAAGGTCCGGGAGACCTGGGCCCCGCCGAAGGAGCGGTTGGCGAGATAGCCGCCATACTCCCGGGCGAAGGGCACGCCCTGGGCGACACACTGATCGATGATGTTGACACTGGTCTGCGCCAGCCGATACACATTGGCTTCGCGCGAGCGAAAGTCTCCGCCCTTGATCGTATCGTAGAAAAGGCGGAAAATACTGTCCCCGTCGTTCTGATAGTTTTTGGCGGCATTGATACCGCCTTGTGCTGCGATGCTGTGTGCCCGTCGGGGGGAATCCTGAAAACAGAAACACCGTACGTTGTACCCCAGCTCCCCGAGCGTTGCCGCGGCAGCACCGCCGGCCAACCCGCTTCCCACAACAAGCACGGTGTACTTCCGCTTGTTGGCAGGATTCACCAGCTTGAGATCGAACTTGTGCCGGTCCCATTTCTCCTCCAGCGGGCCCGGCGGCGTTTTCGGGTTCAGCAGCATTGTGATTCCTTTACCAGCTCGGTCCTTCACCTGATCTGATCGCGCATTGCTGATTGCAGAGCGCAGATCACTTCTGACTGGTGCCACCCGCAGGATCAGAGAACGCCCAGGACATCCCGACGCACCCAGCCTAGCCGATCACGTGGAAAAATATCGCCAGCGGAATCGTCATGAATCCGGCAGCGACAAGTACGGCAAGAGCCGCCGCGATCTTTCGCCACAGCGGCGTATACCGCGGATGGCTGACGCCGAGACTCATCATCATGGCAACGGTCCCGTGGTACAGGTGCATACCGAGGGCAATCATGGACACTTCATAGAGAAGCAGGAACCAGATTGACGGAAATCCGGTCAGAAGGTTGTGCGTCACCATTTCGTGATTGAAATGGCCGCGATCGGGATGCACGGTGCCGAAAGTAAAATGTAGAAGATGAAAAACGATAAAAACGAGAAGGAGAACACCACCGGCCCGCATGCTTCTCGCTGCCATGGTCGACGCCTGAGGCTGACGGCGGACATAGGCGAGCGGACGGCCGGACCGGCTGCGAACCGTCAGCTTGAATGCGGCATCGATATGCAGGATGACAGCGACGAGAAGTCCACCTCGGGCAATCCAGAGAAGTTTTCCGGTGCTGCGGAGAAAGGCGCTGTATTCATCAAGCTTGCCGGGACCCTGGAAAATCAGCAGGTTGCCCAGGACATGCGAGACCACGAAGCCCACGAGAATGAGCCCGGTGACCCCCATGATGATCTTCTTGCCAACGCTCGAGCGATAGAACGCCGCCAGCCTGGATGCCATGTCAGGAACGGTGACCGGTAAGCGGTAAGCGGCAAGCGGTAACAGCCCGGAGTACCGGGCCTGCACCCTGCGCCCTGAATCCTGCACTCAGCACCCTTACACTCCCGTGGCTTTCATCGTATCTCGCACATTTTCCGCCGACTTGTGCAACTCGGCCATCTCGGCATCCGAGAGCTGAATCGACAGAATCTGCTCCAGCCCGTTCCGGCCCAATTTGCAGGGGACTCCGCAGAATACGTCGTGAAGTCCATACTCGCCCTGCAGCCAGGCTGAGCACGGGAGAATGCGCTTCTTGTCCAGCGCGATCGCTTCCACCATCTGGACGGCGGACGCACTGGGCGCGTAATAAGCTGATCCCGTCTTCAGAAATGCCACGATCTCGGCACCGCCGTTACGAGTCCTCGTCACGATGGAGTCGAGCGTTTCCCGCGGCATCAGCTGACTGATGGGAATTCCGGAGACCGTCGTATAGGAGATGAGGGGCACCATTGTATCGCCGTGACCACCCAGCACCATCGCCTGGATGTCCTTAACGGAGATATCGAGCGCCTCGGCCAGAAAGGCGCGATACCGTGCGGTGTCCAGCACTCCAGCCATCCCGATAATCCGCTCGCGGGGGAAGCCGGTCGCCTTCATCGCCACGTAGCACATGGCGTCGAGCGGATTGGACACCATCACGATGATGCTGTCGGGC
Source organism: Gemmatimonadota bacterium (assembly GCA_039932125.1). Lineage (GTDB taxonomy): Bacteria > Gemmatimonadota > Gemmatimonadetes > Gemmatimonadales > GWC2-71-9 > DASYPP01. Next base: position 6,461 of record JBDTQP010000086.1, on the reverse strand, counting down.
GCGACCCGCTTGATTTCCGCACACACGGATCCGACAATCCCCGCATTCGTCTTGACGAGGTCATCGCGGCTCATCCCCGGCTTCCGCGCGATGCCGGCCGTCACCACAAATACCTCGGAACCTGCCGCAGCATCGTAGTCATTCGCGCCGACGACCCTGGTGTCAAACCCTTCCACCGGCGCTGACTGCCACTGGTCCAGCCCCTTGCCCTGGGGAACCCCTTCGACCACATCGACCATGACGATCGTACGGGCCAGGTTCTTCTCGGCCAGCCGCTGGGCTGCGGTCGCCCCGACGTTACCGGCGCCCACCACCGTAATCTTCGAAAGCATCCTTGCAGACTCTCAGGAAAGGGTTGTGCAACCAGCGATTCTCGGGCGGAAACCTACTCACGGAAGCGAGCTTAGGCCACTCCACGGGTCAGGAAAAAGTCTGCGGATGGCAGGTGTCTTAAAGCTGAGATCTGAGTAATCCGGCAACCCAGTTGGCGAGTCGCTCCAGCAGCGGCCGCCTGAGCCACAACTCGAGCGTGATCCGGCGGGACAGATTCCGGTCCTCCTCGAATATTTCTTCCTGCCGCCTTGCAAACCCCGCGTCCAGCACGTTGAGATTGGCTTCGTCGTTCAGACTGAACGACCGCGGGTCAAAGTTCGTAGAACCGACTGAGGCCCACACGCTGTCGACGACCATGACTTTCACGTGGAACATGGTCGGCTGATACTCGTAGATCTCGACACCTGCCTCGAGGAGCTTCTCCCATTGGCCCCGGGATGCGAATCGGACAATCTTTGAATCAATGTGTTTGCCCGGCACGATGATCTCGACCCGGACACCCCGGCGCCGCGCGGCGACCAGCTCCTTGATCGCGGTGTGGTCGGGAACAAAATAGGAGTTCGAGAGGAGGATCGAGCGCTCTGCAGAGGCGATGGAAAGGAGATACATCAGCCTCGCGCTTTCACTCCCTTCGCCGAATGAGCTCTTGAAGACCTGGCCCCGGGCAGTGCCCACCTCCGCCAGGGACGGAAAATAGTTGTCCCCGTGCAGCACCCCTGGCTTGAGCTTGAGCCAGTTGTCAAGAAAAGCCGCCTGCATCTGGGCGACGGCGGGACCGGTCAGGCGAAAGTGGGTATCGCGCCAGTGCTCCGGATCCTGGGCTTTGCCGGACCAGATATCCGCAATGCCAACTCCGCCAGTGAAGCCGACCGTTCCGTCGACAACCAGCAGCTTGCGATGAGTGCGATTGTTGATTCGACCGAGCGTATACCATTTAAGCGGGCGGTATTTTTCGACTTCCACTCCCGCGTCCCGCATCGATTCGACGGTCTCACGATCGATCTTTCCCGCGCCAACCCAATCGAGCATCAGGTGCACCCGCACGCCGGCACGCGCGCGATCGCACAACGCATCGGCAAATTCCTTTCCGATTGCGCCGGACCAGTAGATATACGTCTCAAAGGTGATCGTGCGTTGCGCCGATCGAATTGCGGCGAGCATGGCGGGAAAGATCTCATCTCCATTCCGCAGGACATCCACCTGGTTACCATCCAGGATTCCAGGCCCCAGCAACGTGCCCATGGACCGTTGGAACTGCGGCGAATCGAGCCCATAGAGATGATCGAGTTCCCGGCCAACCCGGGGAGATGCACTACGAATATTCAACACGAAGAGAACGAGGAGTCCCGCGGTCACTCCTCCCGCTAGATACCAAAGCACCTGGCTCAGTCCTCTCCGACAGCAGGACGGGAATCATTCGCTGGCCCCCGATGACGCGAACGGGGGCGACGCGTGCTGTTGATTTCAGCTCGGCTGTGAGGGACGACCGGGGCGACCTGGCGCAAGGCCTCGTAGAGCACGATTCCCACGGCTGTCGCGAGGTTCAGGCTTCGCACTTTTCCGCTCATTGGAATCGTATAGCATCGATCGGGATACTTCTCCAGAATCCGATCAGGCATACCCATGGTCTCGTTGCCGAACACGAGGCAGCTGTTCGGCTTGTAGGGGGCACTCAGATAGGATGCGCTGGCATTCGCCGAGAAGTAGAGGCAGCGCTCCCGGGACATCGCATCGCGAAACGCCCGCCAGTGGGGGTGAACCCAGAGATCGACATGCTCCCAGTAGTCGAGCCCCGCCCGTTTGAGCTCGGCATCGTCCACCCGAAAGCCGAGTGGTTCCACGAGATGGAGCGACGACTCGGTGGCGGCACACAGCCTGGCCACGTTGCCCGTATTAGGGGGAATCTGCGGCTCGAGTAAGGCGACGTGGACTGCCATACTAGCGGGGCAGCGGGGAGGCGGGGCAGCGGGACGGTAACGTCACTCGATCCTCACGTATGGCGGTTGGCAAGCTGCTCGTCGCAAATCCGGCCGAAGGATACATGTGTCAGCCTCCGCGCGTATGCATCTCGCGATGCGGATCGCTGCGCAGACCTTCCATCTGGTATAGCGGCGCACGATCGGGCTCGCCAGCCCGCACCTCGGCGCCGCGATCGGTCCGTCCCAGCCAGGCCTCATGGATGATAGTCCGCAGCTCATCGTCCCTGGCGCCGCTCCGAAGCGGCTCCCGCAGATCGATACCGCGCTGTCCGTAAAGACAGAGAAACCAGGTGCCATCAGCGGTTACCCGGCTACGATCGCAGTCGCGGCAGAACGGCCTCGTGGTGGATGCGATGACGCCAAAGGTAGTTCCATCGGCAAGCGCAAAGCGTTCCGCGGGAGCGGCGCCCCGACCGCCCAGCGGCTCGATTCTCCCATAGTGTTGCCCCAGCCGGGAGAGGATCTCTGCCGCTGAAACCACGTCCCGCATGGACCATTGAGTGGCCCCCCCCACATCCATGTACTCGATGAATCGCACTTCAACGTGACGCGCGCGGCCGAACTCGATCAAGTCCACAAGCTCGTCCTCGTTGAAGCCACGAATGACGACCGTGTTGATCCTGGTGTGGGAGAAGCCTGCCGCGCCCGCGGCATCAATGCCTGCAATGACCTCAGCATGCTGCGAGCTGCGAGCAAACTGCTCCATCCGCCCTGGTCTGAGCGTGTCCAGGCTCACCGTGATGCGACTGAGGCCAGCATCGCGCAACGCATGCGCATTGCGGGAGAGGAGGATTCCGTTGGTCGTGAGCGCCAGGTCAGTAATGCGGCCGGACTCGCGCAGCAGCCCGACCAGCCGGGGCAAGTCATGCCTGAGCAGTGGCTCACCCCCGGTCAGTCGAACCTTCTGCGCCCCAAGCTCGGCAAAGATTCCCGCCAGCCGGGCCATCTCCTCGTAGCTGAGGATCGAAGCACGCGGCAGCCAGACATAGCTCTCCTCCGGCATGCAATAACTGCATCGCATGTTGCAGCGATCGGTGACTGAAAGGCGAAGGCTGCCGAGTGGCCGGCCCAGGAGATCGCGCGGAGATGCGGGGCGGGCGTCCGCGTTAGCGATCATCGATCAGGCTCGTAGGCTCGGTGGAAAAGTGAATTCCGCCAGGAGCGGTCGGATCCACCCATGCGACGGAACCGTCGGCATAGAATTCCCGTTTCCAGATCGGCACCCGGCGTTTCATCTCGTCAATGACGTAACGGCAGGCCGAGAACGCCTCATCACGGTGAGGCGCCGCGGCGGCCACGGCAACGGATACCTCACCTATTCCCAGCGCCCCGATTCGATGCTCGAGCGCCACCGCGGCACCCCACGTCCGCTCCGCCTCAGCGGAAATGCGGGCGCACTCGGCTTCGGCCATTGGGCCGTAGGCGCTGTACTCCAGACGCTCGACGTCGCGCCCTCCGTGATGATTACGGACGGTACCGAGAAATACGGCGACACCGCCCCGCGTCTCCGATTCGACCCGCTCGATCAGTAGCTCGATATCGATCGGTCGCTCCGTCAGATATCGAAGGTTCATCCGCCAGCCACCGGGGGAAGAAGCGCGAGCACGTCGCCTGCGCTGATTTCGGTACCGAGGTCAACCTGGGCGAGATTCAGCGCGCACAGCGGGCGATCGGGAAGCTGCCGCGCTCCGGGGAACCGGCCGCGCAGAAGACCAAGCACATGACCCACGGTCGCCGGTGCGCGGAGGGTTACTTCGGTTGAATCGGTCCCCACCAGCTCGGCGTATCGGGCGAGAAACTGTACCGTAAGCGTCACGGTGACGGCGGTTTCGGTCATCCGGGAATATATCAACAGAGGGGGAGAAGCGGTGAGCGGTCCGAATATCAGGAGATCATGAGATCACGGTGTGATATGCCATTTTCAGCTGCTTGACGAAAGCCTTCACGGGCGGGCGAGAAAAAGGCCGCTCTGCTGAGCGGCCCGGTAATCTCAACCCTCAGAACTGTTTACGGCTGTGGCTCGGCTGGAGCCTCCTCTTCGGCAACCAGTGCGCGGAGTTCCTTGCTGGGCTTGAAGACGGGCACCGGACGGGCAGCAACTTCGACCGGCTCGCCCGTGCGTGGATTCCGCGCCATCCGGGTCTTCCGTTTCCTGATCTTGAAGGTTCCGAAACCACGTACCTCGATGTTGTGCTGCGCTTTGAGCGCATCCTTGATTGCATCGAGGAACGCGTCGACCACGCGTGCGCAATCCTTCTTCGAAATCATCGGACCCGAGGTTCGGGCGATTGAAGCGGTGACCTGCTCCACGAGATCAGCTTTGGTCATCTATCCCCCTAAAGGTCATGCCAAAAAGGGTCCCCGCGGAGAGGTAACCCAAGGCCGATACTATGAGCTTAAGTGTTGTCTGTCAAGGGGTTGGGGCTTTAAGGCCCATCTTAGCCCTCAATAGCCCCAGGAATTGGGCAAAGTGGGGATACGCATCATGCGGTCCGGGAGAGGCTTCCGGATGATATTGCACCGCGAAAACGGGTAACTCCCTATGGCGTAAGCCTTCTACCGTGCCGTCATTGAGATTCAAATGGGTGATCTCAAGTCCGGGTGCTCCGGGTACGCCAGCCTCGCTGCCCTCTACCGCGAAACCGTGATTTTGCGACGTGATAAGGACTTTTCCGCTGACAAGATCCTTCACCGGATGGTTGCCGCCACGATGGCCGTAGGGGAGCTTGACCGTACGTCCGCCGAAACTCAGGCCGAGAAGCTGGTGACCGAGGCAAATCCCGAAGGTGGGAAGTCCGCTCTCCGCCAACTCTCGAATCGTACTGAAGGCGTATCCCACCGCAGCCGGATCACCTGGTCCGTTGGACAGAAACAAACCATCAGGACCAAGATCCCGTATCTCTGCCGCTCGAGTCGTGGCGGGCACCACCGTCACTTTGAGCCCCATCGCGACCAGCATTCTCACGATGTTTCGTTTCATGCCATAGTCCACCGCGACGACATGAGGACCAGACCCCTCGCTCCGGAACCCCGAGATCGTGGCTCGGGAAGCCAGATCGAGACCGTTCATTGAGGGCGAGGCCATCAACCGCGACGTGAGATCGGGGCCCGGCTCACTTCCTTCGGCAATTACACCACGCATCGCACCACGTTCACGGATATGGCGGGTGAGCTGCCTGGTATCCACGCCCTCAATGACCGGAACATTGCTCTCGGCGAGCCACGGCCCCAGCTCCTTGCTCGAGCGCCAGTTCGAGGCGCGCCGAGTCAACTCGCGAACAACGACTCCGCTGATCTGGGGCCTGGTGGACTCCATGTCCTCAAGGTTGATCCCGTAGTTTCCGATCATCGGCGCGGTCATCACGACGATCTGGCCGAGATAGCTGGGATCAGTGAATGTCTCCTGATATCCGCTCAGGTTGGTGGTGAACACCACCTCACCGAAGGCAGGCGGCGAGCTGACGGGAACGGTTCCCGGATACCAGGTTCCGTCCTCAAGCAAAACAAATGCGGGGCGGCCGGTCATCCGGTCTCCCCGCAGTAATCAAAGCAGATTGAGTTCAATTGCCGTTGGGCTTCGGGGTTGCGGGAGCAGGCGTCGGTTGCCGTTCAGGCTGAGCCTGAGAATCGAGCGGCGAGGCCGGAACCGCAGTCGAGGAACCCTGAAGTGGAAGCGGAGCCGACTGCACGGGCGCCGTCCCCTGCCGCAACCGCTGCTGGACTTCACTCGCGCCACCGCTCGTGTTGGCCTGAACGACGGAGAGCAGGAGCGCAAGAAAAAGGAAGATTCCTCCGGTCCACCAGGTGGCCGTTGTCAGAATCGTCACGGCCTGCCTTCCACCGACAACCATATCGGTCGTGCCGCCGCCGAGGGAGGCGAGACCACCGCCCTGGCCGGCCTGGAGCAGAACGACCACCCCGAGAAGGATGGCATCGAGTATGAGCAGGATCAGAAGAAACGTGTGCATGTGCGCCTGAAGTATTGGGTAGCTCGACGGGCGGAAGGTTAGCGAGGGGAACGGCTTAGGTCAACGGCACACCGGCGGATGATTCATCAGGTTTCCACGATCCTTCCCCATCCGGCCGGATCCAGGCTTGCCCCTCCCACCAGCACTCCATCAACTTCATCCTCTCCCAGCAGACCCGTGA
>JBDTQP010000085.1:0-11719 GCA_039932125.1 Gemmatimonadota bacterium | reverse complement strand
ATGCGCACGAGTCATCGAGTGCAATCTGCGTAATCTGCGAGAATCTGCGGATTAATCTGTTCCGGGAGACGGAATGGAGACGGTGGTTTTAATCAGGGGTCGCAGGGAGGATTGAAGGACAGGGGTTTTCCGCAAATTATGCGGATTCAGGGGATTGAAGTAGGAAGATCGCCAGGGTTGGGTGACGTACTGGTTGACTGATTCAGACGAGAATATGGTTTGCGGTGGAGGGCATAGGCGAATGACGGTCTATGCTCTTTGCGTTTTTCTGGGACAGGCTGCGGAGGAATGATTCGACGTATGTGACATTATTGCTTATGTATGGGCTCATGCATGATGCGATTAGAGATCCCGAGACGTTTGCAATCATCGGTGCCGCAATGGAGGTGCATGGATATTTCGGGGCGGGGTTTCTGGAAGCAGTGTACCGTGAAGCATTGGGACATGAGCTGCAACTACGGTCAATTCCTTACAGGAAAGAAGTTGGATACGCCCTGACCTACAAAGGGCTACTGATGAGAACCAGCTACCGCGCCGACATGGTCTGTAGTGAGTCAGTCCTGGTAGAAGTAAAGGCACTGGGTGACATTGGTGGATCTGAGATAGCACAGGTATTGAATTACCTGAAAGCCAGCGGTCTCAAGCGTGGTCTTCTTCTGAATTTTGGTACCCGTACCCTTCAATACCGCCGACTCATACTTTCCGGTCAGCAGAGCGCAGCGCCAAAATCGAGTCAGTAAAGCACAAATAACATATGAACGCTGCCATTCTTTCGCTTGAGGGGCCCCTCTGCATTTAGCGTTTGTCCCCTCAACAATCTTCTACAGTCCTCGCCGCAGGCAAGACTGAAAAGACTGGTTATCCGCAGATTCACACAGATTTACGCAGATTGGTATCGGCGGACGCAGGACCGGTACATGGATTGAGTGAGTATGAATTCTGACAGTGAGAGTGATGCTGAGTTGGAGACTGACAATGAGAATGCTGGGCTGAATTGTTATATGGTGCATAGTTGTTGTTTGTCCCTCAGTAATCCTTACGAGTGCTCGAGGTCAATCTGCGTAATCTGCGGATGGTCTCCTCCCTGACATGGAATGGAGACGATGATTCAGGAGCCGCACGCAAGACTGAAAAGGCAGGTTATCCGCAGATTCACGCAGATTCACGCAGATTAGGGTCGGCGGACGCAGGACAGGTCCAGGGATTGAGTGAGTATGAAAGCTGACGGTGAGTGTGATGCTGAGGTGGAGACTGACAAATAAGAATGCTGGGCTGAAGGCTGGATAGTGCGTATTTGCTGTTTATCCCCTCAATAATCCTTACGAGTCCTCGAGTGCAATCTGCGTAATCTGCGTAATCTGCGGATTATTCTGCTGACGTGTCCTGGGAGCCTTCGCGACAAGTTGATTATCCCCAATCCCTGATCTATGTTGCGCGCGCATCATTGAAGGGGACGGGTGGCCGAGTGGCTTAAGGCGCACGCCTGGAAAGCGTGTGGGGGTGCAAGCCCCTCGCGGGTTCGAATCCCGCCCTGTCCGTGGCAGTCTCGAGATCTGCGGTCGAATCCTTTGTGGGCTGCTCGCTCCACCACGGCCGATGCCATGCTACGTGTTGGGCTGGTCCAGCCGATCCTGTGAGCCTTGTCCCCTGCTTCCCCGATTCCAGCTCGCCGACCCGGGCGACCTGCTCTCCCCACCACCGCCCCACGCCTGCTTGGACCGAGTGTCGCGTCCCTGATCGTGTTCCGAAATCACCTGGCCCGGCGCGCGTCGCATGGGTAACATGAACACCAATCCAGGTATTGCGGTGGATGCGGGCAATTTGTCCGACCATCGAGGTCATTAGAGCAGTAGCTTCTTCAACTGATCAGACGACCATCACTCGATGCGGGCGTGCGGCTATGCAGATGACTCTCATTCGCTCAGACTTTTCAACCCGGAGAACCGGGATGCGGCTCACCGTCATGGGCCTGCTGGCCGCGAGCACTATCGTCGCCTGCCGCAAGGCGCCAGCAGAAATGGTCACCGCCATTGCGTTGCCGCTGGGAGCGGGGCAATCCGCGGATCCGGCGCTGGCGCTGGACCCCGAAAATGGTGACCTGCTTTTCTCCTGGATCGGCGGTGACTCGACTGATTGGGCACTCTTTTTTTCCCGCAGCGCCGATTCCGGGAAGAGCTGGAGCGCACCGGCGCTGGTCGCCGCAGGCAAACAGGTCCGGCCTGCCGGTGAATCATCGCCCCGCCTGATCTCGGCGGGACAGAATCGAGTAGCGCTCAGCTGGGTCGGCAGCATCGAGGTGCCCGGGCGCAAATGGCCGGCTACGGTCGTCCAATTCGCCCGATCCCTGGATGGAGGAAGGAACTGGTCGGATCCACAGACGCTGAATGACGATACGACCCAGGCACCGGCCGGTCACCAGTTTCATGGTGCGGCGTGGAGTGGCGATTCAGGGATTGTCGTTGCCTGGCTCGATGAACGGAAAGGGCCGGCGCTCGCGATCCATCACATGGATCTCGGCGGCAGCACTGCTGGCGATATGACCGACGAACCGGATGCCGCGATTTATCTGGCGTCGTCCGAAAACTTTGGTGAGACCTGGAAGCCGCTCAATACGAATCGGTGGGGCCAGGTCTGCCCCTGTTGTCGAGTGACCCTTGCCCGCGGGCCTGATGGGCGGGTGGTCAGCGCCTGGCGGAAGCACTACCCGGGGAATATCCGGGACATTGTCACCGCATCGGTGGACACCGGAGCAGGGGGAGAGCCGGCGAGGATTCATCCCGACGGTTGGGTGTACCCGGGTTGCCCTCATACTGGTCCTGGCCTCGCGGTAGGGGCGAATGGGGACCGCCACGTTGCGTGGTACGTAGGGAAGGAAGGCGACGCGGGGGTTTTCTATCAGCGCGTGGTGGCGGGCATGGACTCTCAGCCTGCACCGGTCCCGCTTGTGAAGGCACGGACGTTGCCAACTGCACACACGACTATCGCTGCGATTCCGGGTGGAGGTGCGGCGGTGGCTTACGATATCACCGCTTCAGGCGACCGCGGAATCGGGATTTCGATCCTCGCGCCGGATGGCAGCGTCGTTGCCCGGGAGATGATCGCCGGTTCAGGTGGAGGTTCGTACCCCCAGGTGGTAAGCCAGGATTCCCGCTCGGCTCTGGTCGCGTGGACGGAGCTGGAAGGAGAGAAGCGGACGGTTCGGCTCTCCCGGATTATATTTACCGCAGTACTACAGAAGAAGAATTCGTCACGGAAGGAGTAAGATCATGAAACGGATTGTTTCTCGAGCCATGTGGTCCGTTGGCGCGATTGCGCTGATGGTTCCCGGCACGATCGCAATGCATCTGCATCTCGTCAAGAGTCTTCCCAGGCAGGACGAGGTAATGACTGCGGCTCCCCAGGAAGTCCGCCTCTGGTTCAGTCAGAAGCCGGAAGCGACTCTTACCACGATTCGCCTGCTTCGCCCGGACAGCAGTGCAGTCTCCAGCGGCAAGGTTGAGCGCACCGATGATTCCCTCTCGGTGCGGTTCCCGCTCGAGGCAGGGCTGGTCGCCGGCGCCTACACCGTCTCCTGGAGGACGCTGTCCAGGGACGGGCATGCGGTTCGGGGGAGTTACCAGTTCATCCTCGCACCCGGTGCTCCCGCACGGAAGCAGACCGGCGGAAATTAAGCCGGCCCGGTTTCCTGCGGTTATGATTGCACACGGCGCCGGGTAACCGGCGCCAGCTGTCCTCCTCCCACCCCTCAGGTCATGGCGGATGCCGCCCAGTTGTTCGACCCGTTCACCTTCGCGCGATGGATGGGTTACCTGGCCACGTTTGTCCTGATCGGCTCCGCGACATTTCAGCTGCTCCTCTCCTTTCGTTTGAATCGCCATCATCCTGCGGCTTGTTCGAGACTCTATCTCCTGTCGCGGCGCGTGGCCACTGGGGCCACGGTCTTTCTGATCATAGCCGCGTCACTCAAGCTCCGGGGTCAGCTCGCTACGCTCGTCGATCCGGGTGAGCCGGTGAGCCGGGACATGGTGCTGGCAGTGATCAGGAGTGCAGGGTGGGGCAGGGGCTGGATCTGGCAGACGGGTGCCGCGTTGCTCGGACTGATACTTCTGCTGATCGTTCGGCGGCGATGGATCACCGTTCCGATCGCGCTTCTCGTCGTATTCACGGCTCCGCTCACCGGCCACGCGACTGAAAACCACTTCGGGGCGCTCGCGGGAGTTTTTCTGCATGGTCTTCATCAGCTGGGTGGCGGCGTATGGCTGGGGACCTTGAGCCTGATTGTGGGCCTGGGATTTGGGGGCACTACCTGCAGCGATCGCGAGGAGCGTCATCGTCTCATCGCCCGGCTGGTACAGGCCTATTCTCCGGTTGCGCTGGCGGGCGTGAGTACGGCAGTCGCCGCCGGCGTGATCCTCGCCTACGGCTATGTGGGCACACTCGGCGCGCTCATTGGCTCTTCCTATGGCAGGACTCTTCTGATCAAGACCGGTCTTCTCGGCGCGACGGCGGCACTCGGTGCGTACAACTGGAAGCGAGTCCGTCCGGCTCTGGGGTCGCCGGTCGCAAGCGAGCGGCTGCTTCGCTCAGCCACCATTGAGCTGGTGGTGGGTAGCCTCCTCCTTGCGGCCACGGCCGTTCTGGTCGCCCTCGCAGCGCCGGCACTTGGATAACTACAGCATTGGTACAAGCACTGGGAGATTGCCAGGCAATGCCGTCTCATCCATCCATTTAACCATTCATCCAGTCATCTATTCTTAGAGATAAATTCCCCCATGCATCCTTCCTCCGTGAGCCGGTTGCTTTGAATAGACGCGGAGACTAGCTTATCGCTTCGATGCCCTCCCGCTCCCCCCTCCTGGATGAACGCGCCATCGGCCGCGCACTGGCTCGCATGGCTTCCGAAATAGTCGAGCGTTGCCATGGTACCGACGGACTAGTCCTGGTCGGAATTCAGCGGCGCGGCGTGGAGCTGGCCGAGCGTCTCGCCCGGCAGATCGAAGCCTCGGAGGGGAGCACGGTCGGACGGGGCAAGCTGGATATCACACTATACCGCGACGATCTTCAGGCGATCGGTGCCCGGCCGGTCGTCGGTGAGACGAAGCTTCCGGCCAACCTCGATGGCAAGACCGTCGTCATCGTAGATGACGTGCTGTATACCGGCCGGACGATTCGCGCGGCCCTCGATGAATTCGCCGACTTCGGCCGGCCTCAGAGAATTCTCCTCTGTGTGCTGGTCGATCGTGGTGGTCGCGAGCTTCCCATTCACGCCGACATCGTCGGAACCTCCATAAACACCGGCCCTCAGGATCGCGTCGATGTCTTCATCACAGAACTCGACGGTCGAGATGCCGTTGAACTCGTCCGCGCCTGAAGTGAAGGTGCCGACGCTGGGCAAGGACCTGGTGGGGCTGGAACCACTCAGCGCCGATCAGATCCGCCTCATTCTCGATACCGCGGAGCCGTTCAAGGAAGTCAGCGAACGACCGATCAAAAAAGTCCCCGCGCTCCGCGGCAAGACCATCGTCAATCTCTTCTTCGAAGCCTCCACCCGCACCAGGATCTCCTTCGAGTTCGCCGAAAAGCGGCTCTCGGCAGACACGGTCAACGTGGCTGCTTCGGGATCGTCCGTCAGCAAGGGCGAGACGCTGGTAGACACGGCGCGGAACCTCGAAGCCATGCGGATTGATATGGTGGTGATCCGTCACGGGTCTTCCGGCTCCGCCCAGTTTCTTGGCGACCGCATCCGCTCCAACGTGATCAACGCCGGTGACGGCAAGCACGAGCACCCGACCCAGGGCTTGCTCGACATGCTTACGCTACGCGACAAGTTCGGTAAGATCGAGGGTCTCAAGGTCGCGATCTGTGGCGACGTGCTCCACAGTCGCGTCGCGCGGAGCAACATCTGGGGCCTCACCAAGCTCGGTGCCGAGGTGGCGGTATGCGGGCCGGCGACGCTGCTTCCGCGAGATATCGAATCCCTCGGCGTCACCATCATTCCGCACATCGAAGACGCGATTCAATGGGCCGATGCGCTCAACATCCTGCGGCTCCAGCTCGAGCGGATGCATGCCGGGTTCATTCCCTCGCTCCGGGAGTACAATCGCGTGTTCGGGGTGACCACGGAGCGGCTCGAGCGAGCGCCGCGCGACCTGGTGATCATGCATCCTGGGCCGATGAACCGCGGGGTGGAAATCGACAGCGATGTTGCTGACGGTCCGCACAGCGTGATTCTCCCACAGGTCACCAACGGCGTCGCCGTGCGGATGGCCGTGCTCTACCTGCTGGCCGGCGGTTCGCCGGACTGGGCCAGCGAAGGTGCCGATCGATGAGCGCGATACTTCTCCGCGGCGGCCGGGTGATAGACCCTTCGCAGGGCCATGATGGTGTTGCCGATATTCTCCTGGTCGATGGGAAAATCGAGTCAATGGGCCAGGGGATCGGCACACCCGATGGGGCGCAGGTGATCGATGCAACCGGGAAGGTCGTCGCCCCCGGCCTGATCGATCTCCACGTGCACTTCCGCGAGCCCGGGCAGGAGGACCTGGAGACGGTCGCGACCGGAGCCATGGCGGCGGTCGCCGGCGGATTTACCTCGGTCTGCGCGATGCCCAACACCGATCCGGTCAGCGACAACCAGGCGGCGATCGGGTTCATCGTTCGCCAGGCGCAACGCGCTGCCAGGGCCCGGGTGTATCCTATCGGGGCCATTACCCTGGGACAGCGGGGGGACAAACTCGCTGAATTCGGCGAAATGGTGGGGGCCGGAGCGGTGGCCGTGAGCGACGACGGGAAGCCGGTCGTATCCAGTCACATGATGCGGACGGCGCTCGAATATGCGAAGACATTCGGAATTCCCGTCGCCGATCATTGCGAAGAACCCACGCTGTCGCAGGGTGGCGTGATGCACGAGGGAATCGTCTCTACCCGACTGGGACTCAAGGGGATTCCCTCCGCCGCTGAAGAGATCATGGTGGCGCGCGACATCATTCTCGCGGAGCTCACCGGCGGGCACGTCCATCTCTGTCACATGTCCACCCGCGGATCGGTCGAGCTGATCCGCCGGGCGAAAGACAAGGGCCTCCGGGTGACCGCCGAAGCCACGCCACACCATTTCGCACTGACCCACGAGCGCTGCGAAGGTTACGACACGAACGCCAAGATGAACCCGCCGCTGCGGGAAGCGGAGGATCGTGAGGCGATTCGGCAGGGGTTGAAGGACGGCACGCTCGACGTGATCTCGACCGACCACGCACCGCATCATTATGACGCAAAGGAGCGTGAGTTTGATGATGCGCCCAATGGGATCATTGGGCTGGAGACCTCGTTCGGACTCGCCATGACCCATCTCGTGCATTCGCGACTGATGACTTTGCCCCAGCTCGTTGCCCGGATGAGCACGGACGCGGCGAAAATCTTCCACCTTCCCGGCGGCACCTTGCGACGAGGATCGGTTGCCGACGTGGTCGTCATTGACCCAGATCGATCCTGGGTCGTGCAGCCGGAAAAATCATTCAGCAAGAGCCGCAACACCCCGTTCGCCGGCGCCGAGCTCAAGGGCCGGGCGGAGCTGACCATTGTCCGGGGCACCCTGGTGTTCGACGCGAGGAGTTGAAGAACCGGTCCCTGCCACTTTCGCAAACCCTCATTCTCTTTACATTTAGGTCGACCCTCGGCTCCTCCGGCCTTGAGAGGACCCCAGCACATGGTTGATCATATTTCGCATTCTGACGACCCCATAGATCGCCTCCTCCAGGAACGGCAGCAATTTGCCGTCTGGATCGCGCGTCTCGACACGACGAAAGATTCGGTGCCCGAGTCGGTCCGGACCCGGGTTCGTGCGGATTATCAGGCGCGACTAGACGCCGTCATCGATCAGTTGCGCACGCACGGCCAGGGGCTTGCTCAGCAGCTCGAGCGCCTGCGCGATTCACGTGGTGAGCTGCTGACCCGTGAAGCGCAAGCCGGGGAAATCATGGCTGAGGCTGAAGTGCGCCACGCCGTGGGTGAGTACGAGGACGCCAAGTGGGAGCAGATCCGGGGCGAAGCCCAGCGGAATCTCTCTGCCGTCCAGGAAGACCTGGGCAGGATCAATGGCGAAATCGGGAAGCTGGAGGAAGTGCAGGGAATGATTGCCGCTCCCGCGATGGTGGAGCCGCCGGCGCCACCGCCGCCGGCCGCCGCGATTGCGCCGCCGGCTTCTATGCCAAGTGCCGTTGCTCCGGACGAACCCTTCGCTGAACTTTCTGCGGCGCTGCAGGATGCTGTATCGTCCAGGCCGGCCGACCAGGCTGACGCTGCTCCCGCTCCGAGCGAACGTTCAGCACCGCCTGAGCCTCATGCCGGTGATGCCAGGGCAGCGGGCGGTCCAGGCGCGGTTCGTCAAGTTCCGACCGTGCGTCCCGTCAAGCCCAAGGAGGGCACGGGCACACCGGGCCGGACGCTCTGGTTCCCTTCCGTCAAGGAAGAAGAAATCAATGCGGGTGTTGATGAGCTCGCGTTCCTCAAGTCCGTAAGCGAGGACGAGAAATCCGGTCCTTCGCCGCGGCGCGCGAGTGGTGGTCTTCCACGGCCGGCAGAAGCGTTGCAGGCCCCGCCGTCGCCACCGTCCACTGTGGGGAGCATGGGTTCCGGCGCGACGGCTGAAGGTCGTCCCAGCACATCCACCGGGCAGCGCACTCTCAAGTGCGGCGAGTGTGGGACCATGAACCGGCCGACGGAATGGTATTGCGAGCGCTGCGGGGCGGAGCTGGCTGATCTATAAAATTTGCATAGATGATTGAAGATGGCTGGAATGGATAACGAAAAGGGCGAGCTCATGGTCTTGAGATCTCGCCCTTCGTATTTTCTCCAGTCCGCGGCGGTTACTACGTCGTAGCTTTCTTTGTCGCTTTGGCCAGTCGGCTCTTCTGCCTGGCGGCGGTGTTCCGGTGGATCAGATTCTTCTGGCCCGCGCGATCCAGCAGCTTCTCCGCTTCCGCGTATGCCTTTGCCGCCTCGGCGCCCACTGCTGCACGGACCTTCTTGATTGCCGTGCGAAGCTTGCTCCGCTTCTGCCGATTGGCGGCAGTCGCAACCTTTGACTGGCGCATGCGCTTTTTGGCTGACTTGATCCTGGGCACGTCTTCCTCTGTCTCTCTGGTGGAGCGACTCGAAGCGGACCCTCCGCCCAGCAGTCGTTTCCCGGTTTTGCGAGCGCGAAGGATAGACAGGAGCGACACTTAGGTCAAGCGCCTCATGCAGATTCACACCGGCGAAAACCACCAGATGCAGCGGCATGAGAAGGTCATCCCCGGAGCGCTTTGTTGGCGCTTTCGGGGTAGTTATGGATGCCGCGAACAGTTAAACTTCTCCTCGACTCACGGATTGGAAATTTCTCCGCCGGCCCCTACCGCAGGCTTGCAATGGCTCAGCGATTCGGGGTTCCATGCAATCCGTGAGCGGCGTCCGATCATCGGTTTCACATCCCCGGAAACATTGACCGGCATTTTCTTGCGATCGCTACTCGTTCACCCTGGTTCTCACGCCGCGCCGCGCGCCCCGTGTGCGCGCGGCACTGGTGTTGACCGGAAGCGAACGGCCTGATGGGCAACGCACCCACCGTGGCTCTCGGCGGAGATCCGGGCTTCATCATTCGGCTCGATGCTTTCAACGGGCCCCTCGATCTGCTGCTCCATCTGCTCCGCGAAGAGCAGATCGACATTGCCGACATCCCGGTCGCGCGGATTGCCGATCAGTTCCTGCTTGTCATCCATGACCTGGGACTTAACCAGGCGGCCGATTATCTCGATATGGCCGGCCGGCTTCTGCGGCTCAAGGCGCAGATGTTGTTGCCGCGCCGCCTGGATGATGACGGCTGGGAGGATCCCCGTCACGAGCTGGTGCGCCGGCTGCTCGAGTACCAGCAGATCCGGGAAATCGTGACCTGGATGGAGCGAGCGGTGGATCGTCGCGCGATGCAATACTGCCGCGGTTACCTGCCGCCGCCACCGGAACTTCCTCCACCACCCCTTACACTCGATCTTCTCGAGATGATGAAGGCGGTGGAGCGCGTCATAGCGGCAATTCCGTCACCGGTTCTCCACCGGGTCGTTGCGCGTCCGCTCAACGTGGAAGGCGCTACGCTTCGGATCGAAGCGCTCCTGGCCGAGCGCGAAGAGTTCGGCTGGGTCGAGGCCCTGGGGCCGGAGCCGACGATTACGGATGTTCTGTCCACATTCCTTGCCCTGCTGGAGCTGGCCCGGCGGGGACGTCTCAACCTCGTGCAGCCGGCGCCGTTTGCGCCGATGGTGATCCGCCGTGAATCCGTTCCTGCAACTGATTGAGGCCGCGCTCTTCTCCGCGGCGCGTCCCCTGACCGTGGAAGAGCTGCAGACGCTCGATGCGGAAGCGAGCCTGGCCGATGTGCGCCTGGCGCTCGATCAGCTCCGCGAGCTCTACGATTTCAGCCAGCACGGCGTCGAAGTCGTCGAGCTGGGCGGTGGATTCCAGGTGGTAACCCGGCCCCACTTCGCCGCGGCCCTTGAGCGTGCCCAGTTCACCATCCGTACCCCGAAGATCACCGGGGCCGCTATGGAGACTCTGGCCGTGATCGCCTATCGCCAGCCGGTCGGCCGCGCGGAGATCGAAGAGATCCGCGGTGTGTCGGCGGCGGGAGTGCTTCGAACCCTGCAGGAACGTGGCATGATTGAAGTCGTCGGCCGGGGCGAGGAACTGGGCCGCCCGCTGCTCTACGGAACAACCTCGCTCTTTCTCGAAACGCTGGGGCTCCGCGATCTGACGGATCTGCCGCGGGCGGAGGAACTGAACATTGCGCTCCATCCGATCCGGCCGGAAGAAGATGAACAAGGCGAAGCTGCGGCGTACGTCCCGGCAGAATCATGAGTGAAATGCGGTTACAGCGGGCTCTCGCTCGCGCGGGAGTCGCATCGAGGCGTGCGGCGGAGAAACTGATCACCGAGGGTCGCGTACGGGTGGACGGCAAAGTGGCGGAGCTGGGTTCCAAGGTGGATCCCGTTCGTCAGAGCATCACCGTCTCCGGTAAGAAAATCCGGGTGCAGTCCCGCCGCTGGCTCGCGTTCAACAAACCGCTCGGGGTTGTTACGACGGCGAACGATGAAGAGGGCCGGCGCACCGTTTTTGATTTCATCCCCGATGCGGCCGGTCTGACGTACGTCGGCCGGCTGGACGTCATGACGACGGGTCTTCTTCTGCTCACGACCGACGGCGAGGCGGTCCACCGGCTCACCCATCCCAAATACCGCATCCCCCGGCGATACTCCGTGCTGGTCCATGGCCGCGGAACCGCGGAAGTCGCGAATGCGGTGAAACAGAAGGTGGTGATCGACGGGCGCGAGGTGGTCATTCAGAAGGTGCTGGTGAAACCCGGCAACGAAGGCCGCAGCATCATCGATGTGACGCTGACCGAGGGCCGGAACCGCATCGTTCGGAAGTGGTGTGAGGAGATGGGGCTCAAGGTGGAGCGTCTGGCACGGCTCTCCTATGGTCCAGTCCGGCTCGGCGATCTGCCGGCCGGGCGCTACCGGCCATTGACGCCGGCGGAAGAGTCGTCGCTCTACAAGGCTATCAAGATGAAGAGTGAGGAATAATATGGTGCGGCACGAAGGTAAGCCGGCATGGCGATGGGTGGGTTTCGCAGCCGCGGGCACATCATGACAACGACACCCACGCCGGTCCCGGTCAAGGTTGAGCCCACCCTCAC
>JBDTQP010000084.1:0-11724 GCA_039932125.1 Gemmatimonadota bacterium | reverse complement strand
TCAGGCCATGCCTGGCGATCGAGTGCAACCGCGACACGGTTTGCTTCACCGGGAGGAGTGTGCACGACGAGCAGGGCATCGCCGGCTCGCTCGAGGCTTAGAACGCCTTCTGCAATCCGGCGCTCATCAGGATTCGCGGCAAGACGTTGAACGCTTCGCTGGTACGCTCCACCCGCCTTGATCAGGCCCAGCGCGGCAATGTCCCGGCTCACGGAAGATTGCGTCACCTTCCAGCCATCAGCCGTGAGCGCGGCGGCCAGCTCATCCTGGGTGCGGATGGGACGGGTTGAAATAAGCTCGAGAATCCGCAGATGGCGCTTGCGACGATCGGCTGTCATAGAGGCCTGCCTCGAAGTTGTTCCAGCGCCCGGCTGAACCGTTTACGTTCGCCCCGTTCCCAGCGTCCAAGCGTTCGTGCTGTACCGGCCAGCCGCTGGAGCCCCAGGTTGCCGAGCCCGCCGGTAGATTGTCGGCGCTCGATCAGGTCGGACTCGGCCGCTTCGTCAAACTTTTCGCCCCGCTTGATGGCCAGCGCGACATCGCGATACGCCGCCCGGAATCGCGCGCCACCTTCAACCCGCCGCATAACCTCATCGGTCGACATCGCACCGCCTTTGAGCGCTTCACGGGAGCGCGCCCGATTAACCGTCAGGCGCGGGACAGCCAGACCCATCATCCGCAGTATCGACTCGGTCCGCGCGAGTGCGCGGAGAAGCGGCTCCTTCAGTAACTGAAAATCCCGATGGTAACCGCCGGTAAGTTTCGACCGAACCGCCAGGATAGCGGACAGGTCTCCCTCAATCGCGGCCGCGTTCCCCCGGGTCAGCTCGAAGAGATCAGGGTTCTGCTTGTGGGGCATGATGCTCGATCCCGTCGCCAGATCACGGGGAATGTCGAGGTAGCCATACTCCTCAGCGCTGAGCAGAATGGCATCGCTCGCGAGACGGGAAAGATCGTGCCCCAGCTGCACGCACCAGAATACAACCGCGGCTTCGAGCTTGCCGCGCGCATTCTGGGTGGTGGTGACCAGGGGATCAACATCCGAGAATCCAAGAGCCCGTGCCGTGGCTTCACGGTCGAGCGGGAGTGGCACACCGTAGCCGGCTCCGCTTCCGAGTGGCGAACGGTCGACCTGCATCCACGTGCCGGGTAGCGCGGCGAGAGTATCGAGAAGGCCGGCAGCAAGGCCGGCAGACCAGAGCCCCGCCGATGATGGCATGGCGCGCCGGGTGTGGGTGTAGCCTGGCCAGAGCGAACGCTGCTCCCGGCGGGCAAAGGCGAGAAGCTCAGCCACGAGCAGTAACGCCGCCGAATGAATCGTCAGCAGACGATCCTTGAGCAGGAGACGAAGATCAGCGGCCACCTGGTCGTTCCGCGAGCGGCCGGTGTGAAGCATTTCTCCGACACCGCCGAATCGCCCCGTCAGCCAGTTTTCGACCGCGGTATGGACATCTTCATCATCGGGCAGGAGCGACAGCTCTCCGTTCTCCTCCGACTTGAGCGCCAGGCGAAGCGCGCGGCGAAGCTGGCGATGCTCGACCGGCCGAAGCAGCCCCGACGCTGCCAGTCCCTCCACATGACCGAGACTTCCCAGAATGTCCCATCGGAGAAGCTGCGCGTCATACGTGTGATCTGATGTGGCGGTGAAATCGAACACCGCCCGGTCCAGCCCGGCAGAGGACCAGAGTGTTCGGCGCCTGGCGGGACGGCGTGCCGCTGATTTCTTCACGCGTCCCTCGCGCGGGTCACGCCGAGATACGACAACGCCAGCTCCCGGTAGAACACGCGCGCCTCGGTGACCTCAGCCAGGTCAACGAACTCATCGGCAGTGTGTGAGCGCCGGCTCGTGCCTGGACCACACTTGAACGCATCACGATCCCGGAGGAAAACCCAATCCGAGCAGGTCGGGCTGCCATAGTGTCGCCCGTGCGGCCGGATCCGTGAAGCCGCCGCGAGTAACCGTGAGCCTTCTGGAGTCTGACAGGGCACGAGACGATCGGACGTCACGACCACCTCCGAGGAGAGGTGCTCCCGCAGCTCACCCGCCAGCTCTTCATGAGACCAGGCCGGAGTACTGCGCACATCGAGGACCGCCTTCGCGAGAGAAGGAATCACGTTTCGGCTGACACCGCTCTCCAGCATGGTGGGCGCAATTGATGGATGACCGAGAAGGGGATGAGGCCGGTGGCGAGCGATGTCCTTGAGACGGGTAAGATCTGCGGCCAGCAGCTCGACGGCGTTCGGTGCATTGGTCCCTTCAGCGGCATACGCGGCATGGCGCTGATCGCCGCGAGCGACCAGGTCGATCATCATGAGTCCTCGTTGAGCGATGGCAAAGTCCAGGTTGGTCGGTTCCCCGATGACCGCGGCATCGATTGCGCCGACCGTGGAGATGGCGAACGGCATACTGGTATTCCTTGTCTCCTCGCTATACCCGAGGATCACGACAAGCCTGCCGTGAATCCGGGAGACGTCCGCCGCAATGTCGAGCGCCGCCGTGAGCATCGCCGCGACCGACGCCTTGGCATCGCCCGACCCGCGCCCGAACAGCTTGCCATCTTCCATGTGAGGCTCGAAAGGATCGCGGGTCCACCCGGTGCCGGGGGGAACGACATCGAGGTGAGACACGAGTGCCAGCGTCTCTCCGGAACTGGCACCCTCGATGAGGATCTTGACGCCCGTATGGTCGCGCACCACCGGCAATCCCCAGGCGCCGGCCTGGTGCTCGACCAGCTCGGCGACCTGCGTCTCGTCTCCACTGATTGACGGAGTGGCCACCAGTGCCCGCAGCAGCTCGATTTCAGTCGGCCAGGTCGACATCGATATACGCGGCTTTCTCCTTCCGGCCAACGATCATGGTGCCGCACCCCGAGCCGGTGAACACCTCGAGCAGCAGAGCATCATTGGTCCGCCCGCTGACAATGTGGGTTCGCTCGACACCGCTGGTGGCCGCGCGAATACAGGCTTCCACCTTGGGAAGCATGCCGCCGGCGAGAGCGCCACTCGCGACCAGCGCGGCCAGCTCTTCGGGATCCGCAAAGGCGACCAGGGTCGACGGGTCGTTGCGATCGCGGAGCACGCCGGGTGCTCCCGTGAGAAAGATCAGCTTCTGAGCCCGAAGCGCCACGGCCAGCGCCTCCGCCACGGTGTCACCGTTCACATTGTACACCCGGCCATCGGCATCCCCGGCGAGGCTCGCCACGACCGGGACGAAACGGGCATCGAGCAGCGTCAGCAGCACCCGCGCGTCTACCCGATCAATGTCCCCGACGTTTCCAAAATCGACCTCCTCCGATATGCCATTCTCGTTCATGACCGAAACGGGCGGGCGTCGATGCGCGGTGAGGAGATCGGCATCCACACCGCTCAAGCCCACCGCCTGCACCTCATGCGACCGGAGCGCCGAGAGGAGATCCACGTTGAGCGACCCGGCATAGACCATCTTGGCCACCTCGAGCGCCGCGTCATCGGTGACGCGCCGGCCATTGACGATGCGTGGCTCGAGACCCATGCGTCGCGAGAGCGCGGTCGCCTGGGGGCCGCCACCGTGGACCACGACGAGGCGGATGCCCAGTGAGGAGAGGAGGGCAATCTGGCCGGCGACGTGATCCAGCACTGACGCATCGGCCAGCACTTCGCCGCCCAGCTTGAGCACGAAGACATTGTCGCGGTAGGCACGCACGTAGCGAAGCGCGCCCTTGAGGCCGCTTATTCCCCTGGCCGGGTCAATCCTCGGTTCCTGGACACCTTGCATGGTCATGACCTGAGCAGTTCGAGCAGCAATGCGCGCTGCACATGAAGCCGGTTTTCTGCCTGGTCCACGACGACGGAATGAGGACCGTCGAGAACCCCGTCGGTAATCTCCACGTTCCGGCGAACCGGGAGACAATGCATGACGATCGCCTTGCTTCCGCGAGTCGAACGAAGCCGCGATTCGTTGAGCTTCCAGTCCGTATTGCCCGACCGGAGGGCGAGCTCTTCCTCCGGTTGCCCGAAGAGCTTCACCGAGCCCCAGGATTTTACGTAGACCGCATCGGCGCCGACCATGGCCTCATCGGGGTCGTTGATGATGTGAACCCCCTGCCCGCCAGCCTCACGGTTCATCCGGCGAATCAGCGCCGTATCCTCCGGATCGAGCTCGAAGCCCTCCGGCCGGGCAATGACGATTTCCATTCCGAGGCGGGCCGCGGCCAGCGCGGCGCTCACGGGAACCGCGGTCGGTAGTGCCTTGGGATGCCACGCCCAGCTCAGCACGAATCGTTTGCCGCGCGGGTCGCCCAGTTTTTCCCGCAGCGTGAGCGCATCGGCCAGCTCCTGGCAGGGATGCCGCCGCGATGATTCGAGGTTGACGACGGGCTTCTCGCAATAGCGGGCGAAGTTCCGGATGACGGCATCCTGCCGGGCGACATTCCAGTCCGGCGACCGTGGAAAGCTCCTGACCCCGAGCACGTCCGCGTAGCGGCCAAGCACACGCGCCGCCTCGATGATGTGCTCAACGGTGGCGCCGTCCATGACGACGCCAGGCTCGGTCTCCAGCGGCCAGCTTCCCTTGCCCGGTTCCAATACAATGGCATGGCCGCCGTGCAGGAACATCGCCGCTTCAAAGCTGGCCCGGGTTCGAAGGCTCGGGTCCAGGAAGACCAGCGCCATGATCTTCCGCTCGAGACCACCACTGATCTCTCCCCGCTTCACGCGGGCAGCGAGCGCCAGGATAGCTTCGATGTCCTCCGCTGGCCAGTCCTCGGTTGCCAGAAAATCACGTTTGGTCATCGCTCGTCTTTCGACTGATGCATTCCCCGGGATCGAGACATCAGAGTACCCTCCTCAGGGAAGCAAGCAGCAGGTCCGATTCATCGAGTGAAAAGGAGAGCGGCGGCATCAGGCGAAGCACCTGAGGGTCACTGGATGTCCCAGTGAGCATTCTTTCGCCAAAGAGGGCACGCTGCACCTCTACCGCCGGCCGCGGCATCCTGAGGCCCAGCAACAGCCCGCGCCCCCGGAGAGGAAGTCCAAGACTTTGCACTTGTATCCTCAGGTGCTCGTGCACCGCGCGAACATTCCGGAGCAGTGCCTCATCTCTGATCACGTCGAGTGTGGCGAGGGCCGCCGCACAGGGGACCGGCCCGCCGCCAAAGGTGCTGCCCAGATCTCCCGCTGTCAGCGTCGCTACGATATCAGGCGCCGCCACAACGGCGCCGATCGGGAGGCCCGATGCGAGTCCCTTGGCCATCGTGATGATGTCCGGGGTCACTCCGTAAGATTCAGCCGCGGTGAACGACCCTGTGCGCCCGACACCACACTGGATCTCATCAAAGATCAGCACGATGCCCAGCTCATCACACCAGCGGCGCGCCTGCTGAAGAAACTCGACGCTGCACGGCCTCGCCCCGGCCATCCCCTGCACCGGTTCCAGCAGGAGTGCCGCGACACCAGGAGTCAGTGCCGAACGAAGCGAGTCGAGGTTTTCATATTCCGCCCGGCGTGAGAGCGCCACACCCGCGCGAATAGCGCCGGCCTCATATCGCTCCCCGTCACAGCAGGCAAGCGTCGCGGCGGTCCGGCCATGCCAGCCCCCCGTCAGCGTCACGATTTCTTTCCGGCCGGTGAACCGTCGTGCCAGGTGAAGCGCGTTCTCATTTGCTTCCGCGCCGGAATTGCAGAGGAATACCTTCCCCAGCGGATCCGGACAGAGCAACGCCAGGCGCTCAGCAAGTTCCTCGCGAAGCCGATGTGGCACGGCGGTCGAGTAGAACAGAAGCTTCGCGGCCTGGTCCGCGACGGCTTTCACTACGCGGGGATGACTGTGCCCCGTGGACGCCACGGCATGACCGCCATAGGCATCGAGCCACCGGTTTCCGTCCTCATCAATGAGCCAGGAACCCTGGCCGGCCACAGCTCGGATCGGCATCGGCGCATAGACCGGAAGCAGGGCCGGGGTGTCCAGGTGGATCTGCACATTACCGCGCGCGGCCTGAGTCAGCATGGAAACATCCCTCCGAGCAGCAACCCGTCCGTCTCGGGTAAGGCGAGGGCCAGGTTCATGGACTGCACCGCCTGTCCGCCGGCGCCTTTGATCAGGTTGTCGATAGCCACTGAGATCTGCGCCTCGTTAGTTCCATTCTCATGGGTCACCGAGATGAGTGCGTCATTGCTCCCTACTACATGCGTCAGCTCAGGAGGCGCATCGACGACGCGAACAAATGGCCGGTCGCGATATGCCTCGTTGAAAAGTCGGCCGATCTCCTGCTGTTTCCCCGGCCATCGAGCATGCAGCGTGAGATAGATCCCCCGGACAAACGGCCCCGAGTGCGCGAGCAGTCGCACGTCCGCCGCGCCCCCGCCAGTCCACCGCTGCCACTGTTCATTGATCTCGGCCTCATGACGATGCCCGAGTGGCGAATACGCAAAGACATTGTGGGCCCGCGCGGGATGATGCGTGGTCGGCCTGGGGTGCACACCGCTACCGCTGGAACCGGTGATCGCAAAGAGGCTGGCTGTGATCTCCGGGATCCCAGCCAGAGGAAAGAGCGCGAGGGCCGCGGCGGTAGCGAAGCAGCCGGGAGACGCGATGCTCTTTGCCCCATGAAGATCGGCTCCCCTTACATCGGCCAGTCCATAACAGAAGCGGCTGACCAGGTCCGGTGCTTCGTGAGAGCCGTAGGATTTTTCGTAGCGCGCGAGATCGTGCACTCGAAAATCGGCGCCGAGGTCAATGACCAGGCCCGGTTGGGCAGCAAGGATCTCGGGCATGACTCTCGACGACTGACCATGCTCCAACGCCAGGAGAACGACATCACGCCCCCGGGACGCCTCACCTGGTGAAAGATTTTGGAATCGCATTCCCTCGAACCGCGACAGCCCCGGATGCACCACGCCGAGCAGCTCGCCCGCCTGGCTCCTGCTGGTCGCCGTACACTCGCGGACGCCTGGATGGCGGAGGAGAATCCGAAGCAGCTCGCCGCCCGCGTACCCGGCGGCACCAATGACCGAGACCTTCACGCCGACCCAACGTGAGCAGAATTGGTAGCGGCGGCGGAATCGGCGTCCATGACAGCGAGTGCATTAAGAACCACAGCGGTAAGTCCGGCAGCATCACGCAGGGCATTGTGCGCCGGCAGCTGGAGCGCCCGGCGAATGTAGTCGCGGCCGACATCGTTGTCCGTCGCCGGGCCGGTCAGCACCGTCACCGGCAAGGCGAATGATCGTGTCATGAGCTCGACCGAGCCCCAGCATCCCACCGGGTCCGGCGCGGCCATGACGTATGCTGCCCCGACACCCATCAGCTCGGCGTCGCGAAGAATGTCCTGCACGCCATACTCTCCCAGGATTCCATCACCCAGCTCGGCAACAATCACGTCGGGCCGCGCCTGCGCCAGGCGATTGAAAATGCCTTTCGCCACCGGCACGGTCATACCTGCCTGAGTGCTCGCCACGCCGGCGTCATTGAAGGTGAGAGCCGCAATCGCGCCGGCGTCCTGCATCGAGAGCGCATCGCGCATCAGCGATACTCCGGTCAATTTCGCAGCGGCGACACGTTTGCCCGCTCGGGTCAGGCCGCGCACCAGCTCGGTCGCGGCGACCGTTTTCCCCGCGTTCATGCAGGTTCCCGCGACATAGACGACCGGGATGGACGAGTCCAGGCTGTTCGCAAGCGGCACCGCATGATCGCGGATGTGCGCCGGCCGGCCCACGCGATCACCCATCTCCGGAAACGCGAGAATCGCTCCCAGCACCTGGGCCCGGAATGGCGAACCGATATCCGGGTTGATCGAGGTGCACCGGCCGAGAATCCCCCCAAGGTTCAGCACCTCGATGGTGTCACCCACATCGAGTCGATCCGGTACGACCCCGGCATACCCTCGAAGTGCCCGACGACTGCCGAGGGTACCGGCCAGCACATCGCCGGCCCGCAACGACACCATGCGCCCCGCAAGATCCTCGACAGTGTTATAGCTGGACTTGTCCTCCAGGATTCTCACCGCGAGGAGATACCCTTCAGTCGAGACGATGTCGTGCCCCACGATGACCTCGGACGAGAGGTGCGCGTTGCGGGTGGAGGACGAGATCCGATCGAGCCTGATGCGCGAGGTCACGACCATGACGGGGGTCCTTCGCCATGATCGGCTGCGCGGGCAGCGAGCAGTGAGGGAATCGAAGCGACCCGCGCAAAGGCGCGCGCCTCCTCACCGGTCCAGAGCAGGTTCTCCTCGCCATACGTGGCGACGGCACTGTCCACCATGGAGAAGCGGCTGCGGGTCCCGACGACCTGAAAGCGCCCGGGAGCAAGTCGTACACGAGTCTCTCCCGTGACTCGCTGCTGTGAGCTCGTAATCAATGCTTCGATGTCTCGCAGACTGGGATCGAAATACTGACCTTCATGCAGACGGTCGCCATAGAATCGGCCGAGCTGATCTTTCCAGAAGGTCTGCCACCGGGTGAGCACCAGCTTTTCCAGCTCGCGGTGCGCGCCGATGAGCAGCAGCGCCGCACCGGCCTCGAATCCAATACGACCCTTGATGCCAAGAGCTGTTTCACCGACGTGAATGTTTCGGCCCAAACCATACCGGTGGGAAAGATCGCCGAGCTGATCGATCAGGTCGGACGGATCGAGAACGGCAGCATCGAGAGAGACTGGCAGACCCTGGTCCCACCCGATCACGATCTCGCGCGGTTCCGGCGCATTCCCGGGAGGGTCGAGCAGATCGGTGGGCGGGCCAGCCCAGCTGTCGTGGGTCCAACCGCCGCCCCAGGTCGTGCCCCAGCCGCCGCGATTGATGGAGTAGGCACCAGCTTTCTCGGGGATCGGGAGGTTCCGGGCTTTGAGATACGCGATCGCATCATCACGTTTGAGGTTCTCGTCTCTGATCGGCGTAACAATGGCAAGGTCCGGAGCGAGCACGCGAAACGCGATATCGAACCTGACCTGGTCGTTGCCTGCCCCGGTCGAGCCATGAGCCACGACTTCGGCGCCGATAGCCCGGGCAGCCGCAATTACCGACATCGCCTGCTGGGTCCGCTCGGCGGCGACGCTCAACGGGTAGACCTCGCCGCGCAACACGTTACCCTGGATCAGAAACCTGACGAACCGCTCGAAGACCTGCTTTCGCGCATCCACCTCATGATGGTGAATCGCGCCGACGGCGATAGCCTGGGCGCGAATCCGGTCACGCTCTTCCCGGGTTGACCCGCCGGTATCGACGAAGACGGTATGCACGGCATAGCCCAGCTCGGTGAGCCGGGGAACGCAGTAGGAGGTGTCGAGTCCGCCCGAAAAGGCCAGGGCAAGTAATTTCTGCATAATGCATAATTATGCTAAGAGCGCCGCGCCGACGCAAGGGTCGCGACCGGCCGCCTGTCCGGAAACCCCACATCAGGTGACCTGCCGCATGGCGCCGGAAGTTCCCGGCGTCCTAGATTTCTGTCGCGGCGCCGGATCGGTCTGGCGCCACGGTCTCAGCACTGGCACTCACGCTTTGAATGGGCCGTCCCCATGCCTTACATACCTCTCGTTCCGTTCCTGATTGGCGCTGGCGCCTTCCTCGTTCTGCTCCTGTTGTTCCTCCTGTTTCGCCGAGGGAGCGGCCGCGCTGCCGGGATGATGGAGCAGCAGATAGCGGAGATGAGAAACCGTCTCGATCTCCTGGTCGCGTCTCAACAGGATCTCCCCCGGGCGCTCTTTGAGGATCGCGCCGCGCAGGCACGGGTACTCTCCGACCAGGTGGCAATGCTATCCACTCTGGTCACCGCCCAACTGGAGACCTCGCAGACGACGATGGGGCAGCGGCTGGATGAGACGGGACGCCTGGTCTCCGACGTCCGCGAGCGCCTGGGCCAGCTCTCCGAAGCAACCCAGCGACTCGAGTCCATGGGCCACTCCGTCACCGAGGTGCAGGAGCTGCTCCGGGTCCCCCGTCTTCGGGGCACCATCGGCGAGGTCTGGCTGGAAGAGATCCTTCGCCAGGTTTTTCCGGCGAGTCTCTACCAGATGCAATACACTTTCCAGTCCGGCGTGCGCGTCGATGCGGTCGTCCGCATCGGAGAACGCCTCCTCCCTATCGACGCCAAGTTCCCGCTGGAGGCCTGTCAGCGGATGCTCTCCGCCGACGGGCAGAACGTCGAGCGCGAGCGGCGCGCCTTCCGGAAGTCCCTTCGCGAGCGGATCGACGAAATCGCCGACCGGTACATCTCGCCGCGGGAAGGCACCTTCGAATTCGCCCTGATGTACATCCCGGCCGAAAACGTCTACTACGAAGCCATCGTGCGCGGCGAGGACCTGGTGGAAGGCCACAGCATCATGAGCTACGCCATGGCCCGTCGCGTCATTCCCGTCTCGCCCCACACCTTCTACGCGTACCTGTCCGTGGTTCTCCATGGGCTCAAGGGCCTGCACGTCGAAGAGCGCGCGCAGCAGATCCAGGCGGAGCTGGGCACCCTGGATCAGCAGTTCGATCGCTTCTGGTCCTGTTTCGAGAAAGTCGGCAGTCACCTTACCAATGCGCAGAAACAATTCGCCGAGAGCGAGCGCCAGGCCATGAAGGTCCGTATTCAACTCGAAGGCATGGCGAGTGGGGATGTTGCAGCAGAGCCCGAGGTTTCCGAGGGAGCCGCGGAGCACACACCTCTAGAATCAACGTTTCACGAGCCGCAATCGATATTTAACTGATCAGCTCCCGGGAGGTGTACGAGAGTTCACCACGGAGTCACGGAACCGACGGAGGCTCGCACGGAGAACCACAACGTCCTTTCAGCAAAGGCACAAAATGTCGCCAAAAGACGGAACGCGAGCAGCAGAGTCCGGGGATCTATCTTGCTATTCTCTTTGACTACAAAAACACACCAGTTGCAATGACCATGAAATCCATTCTACTGATGAATTATCCCCCAACTAATCCACCAGCATTGAACTGCAGTTCTCCCTGCGAGCCTCCGTTATTTTCCGTGACTCCGTGGTGAAGTTTTCGCCCATTCCCCGATTCTGCCACCCAGGCGACCCAAGGCGCGGCGCAATTTGCTTCCTCATGATTTACGGCTGAGTGACCGCACCCTCACGAAGCCAGGCCCCGGTGACATCCAGGTCCTGCTGCGTCAGCCCGTGCCCGCCCGGCGATAATTGGATTGTCACCTCAGCACCGCTCGCGCGAAGCAGATCCGCGAGCTGGCTGGACTGACCCAAGGGAACGATCGGATCGTTTTTCCCCGCGGCGACAAGTGCCCGTTTGCCCTCGAGGTTCGGAAGCGTGGCAGGCACGAAGGGAACCATCGGGCGGAGAAGGGCGGCGCCCAGCATCAGCTCAGGATGAGTGAGCAGGAGACTCGACGCGATGTTTGCGCCGTTCGAATATCCGAGCGCGACCAGGTTCTCCACGGCAAATCCATAGCGCGCGGCCGAAGCCCGGATAAACCCGCCCAGCTCCTCCGTCCGCATCTTCAGATCGTCCAGGTCGAAGACGCCTTCAGCAATGCGCCGGAAGAATCGCGGCATACCATTCTCCAGCACCTGCCCTCGCGGGCTGAGCAGGGCCGCTCCAGGCACAAGCTGCTGGCCGAGCGGCAGGAGATCGTTCTCGTCGCCGCCGGTGCCATGCAGAAGTAGCACCACCCGGTTCACCCCCGGCGCACCGGGCACAAAGCGGTGGATCATCCCATCTGGAGTCGCGGCATTCATTGGGGGACCGGGAAGCTCGACTGCGGGTAGATGCTACTCAATTGAAACGCTTTGGGTAA
>JBDTQP010000083.1:0-11732 GCA_039932125.1 Gemmatimonadota bacterium | reverse complement strand
CGACCAGGTTTTCACCGAGTCAGTTGGCTGGTTTTCCAGGCATCTGACCTGAAGAACTGCTCACAACGGGATCACAATGCCAGTATATGAATTCTCCTGCAAACGCTGCAATCACGGATTCGAGGTCCTCGTTCGGGGATCGGACGCGCCGAGCTGCCCCGAGTGCCAATCAAAAAAACTGACTCGCCGTATGTCTCTTCCATCTCGACCGGCTGGGAGCAGCTCACCCGATTTCAGTAAACTCGGTCCACCAGGTGGCACAGGCGGCTGCGGAAGCGGGAGCTGCGGTTGCCACTGAGTCCTGTCCAGGAACAGCTCGCACGGGTTCTTAAGAATCGCCCGGCGAATACAGTTTCGGACCCCGCTATTGCTCAAGCGTCAGTGGCCCTTGTGGTCGGCTCGGATCCGGATGCCGTTCTCATTATCCGGCGAGCAGAACGTGTGGGTGATCCGTGGTCAGGGCATATGAGCTTTCCTGGCGGCCGGAGGGACAAGGCGGATGAGCATCTGCTCGCAACGGCGCTCCGGGAAACAATGGAGGAGGTCGGGCTTGTACTCAGGGCTCACGTTTTGATCGGACAGCTGGACGACATTGCGCCACGAAGCACCGACATTCCATCCCTCTTCGCACGGCCCTATGTGTTTGCAGTTGAAGGACATCCTCACACATCACCGAACCATGAAGTCTCTGGCATATTCTGGGTTCCTCTTGCAGTCCTTAGAGATCCTGATGTTTTCGGAGAATACACGCTTAAGGTCGGCAGCGCCTCGCGTACCTTTCCAGCGTATAACCTTGAACACGGCACCATATGGGGTATGACTGAGCGCATGCTCACTATGCTTCTGACCCCACTCGACTAAGCATCAAGCCCGATCTCCCTCCCTTCGGCGACTTCTCCACAAATCCTCATCTTTGCCCTGGCTGGCCTCTCTCCCGGATAATGATTCGCCAGCTGTGCCCAATAATTTGCGCTGTATAAACTTGACATTAGTCAGGTATCACATAATATTTAGTCTCGCCTAAACATCACGGTAAAGACATGGCTGCAGCATTGATACAGGAACCCCTCACTCGCTCAGTTGAGGACTACCTGAAGGCGATCTATCACCTCTCCCTGAAGGGAGAGCCCGCTGGAACCAACGATATAGCCCACCTTCTCGAGCTTTCGCCCCCCTCGGTCTCGGGGATGATCAAACGACTGGCAGAACAGGGACTTCTCACCCATGCACCGTATCGCGGGGCCGAGCTGACGGCTGACGGGCGCCGGCTGGCGCTCAGAATGGTCCGCCGCCATCGGATCATCGAGGCGTATCTCGTCCAATTTCTGGCGTATGACTGGGATACGGTGCACGAGGAGGCGGAACGGCTGGAACACGCGGTTTCAGACGCTTTGATTGAGCGGATGGCGACCGCGCTTGGCGACCCCCGGGTGGATCCCCATGGAGACCCCATTCCCGGAGCAGATGGATCTATAGATGAGTTGGTCTTTGTCCCGTTGCCGGAGGTTAAGACGGATTCTCGCGTCGTCATTCGCCGGGTTGAAACCAGTCAGCCAGAACGGCTGCGCTATCTGGCTACACTGGGGCTTAAGCCGGGAACGGTGCTGACGGTCGTTCAGCAGCAGCCCTTCAATGGACCGATCACCATTCGCAGCGGAGCGCAGGAGCATGTGATCGGCGCGGAGCTGGCAATGAGCGTTCTCTGTTCGCCGGCCGAAGACGAGAACCGTGTAAGGCACCCATGATTGAAGCATGTCAATGCGGAGTTGACCTCTTTTTACCGGCATCTGAGGCGCTTCCGTGAGTACACCAGAGGTCACCGTTCCAGGAGAGGTCCACGGCGAGCACGACAGGTCCGCAGACCCGGCACTCACCGGCTGGCGCTATCCACGGAAAGCACCTTCCCTCCCCGAGGTTTACCGCTCGATCGCTATTCCCAAGGGCCCCGGTGTGCTTCGGAAGATGCTGGCCTTTGCGGGGCCTGGTTACATGGTGGCTGTCGGCTATATGGATCCGGGAAACTGGGCCACCGATCTCGCCGGCGGGGCGCAATTTGGATACACCCTGCTGAGCGTGGTGCTTCTCTCCAACCTGATGGCCATTCTTCTCCAGATGCTCACGGTCAAGCTTGGGCTTGTCACGGGCCGCGACCTGGCCCAGGCCTGCCGGGACCACTATTCGCGTCGGGTCAGCTTCGCGCTCTGGATTCTCTGCGAAATTGCGATTGCCGCCTGCGACCTGGCCGAGGTAATTGGATCGGCCATCGCGCTCAATCTTCTCTTCGGTATTCCGCTCATCTGGGGTGTATGCCTTACCGCGCTCGATGTCCTGGTCATTCTCCTGCTGCAGAACAAGGGATTCCGCTACCTCGAAGCTTTTGTCATCGCACTGGTGCTGACTATCGGCGTCTGCTTTGCCGTTGAGCTGGTGCTTTCGCAGCCGGCGCTTGGTGACATGGCGCGAGGACTCATCCCCCACGGCGAGATCGTTACCAATCCCGCTATGCTTTACATCTCCATCGGCATTCTCGGTGCGACCGTGATGCCGCACAACCTCTATCTCCATTCTTCGATCGTGCAGACCCGACAGATTGCCGACAATGACGGCGCCAGGCGAGAGGCCATCAGGTATGGCACGATTGACTCGACGCTCGCGCTGCTCTTTGCGTTTTTCATCAACGGAGCGATCCTGGTTCTCGCCGCGGCTACCTTTCACCAGAGCGGGCACCAGGATGTGGCCGAGATCGGAAATGCGTATGAGCTGCTGACGCCGCTGCTGGGGACAACGCTCGCCAGCACGCTGTTCGCTGTCGCCCTGCTGGCTTCCGGACAGAACTCCACGATCACCGGGACACTGGCAGGCCAGATCGTGATGGAAGGGTTTCTGGACATCAGGCTCTCTCCATGGCTGCGGCGGCTGATCACCCGGCTTATTGCCATCATTCCGGCGGTCATTGTCACGGCGCTGTACGGTGCGAGGGGCACGGGAGCGCTCATCATCCTGAGCCAGGTGATTCTGAGTCTCCAGCTTTCGTTTGCGGTCGTGCCGCTTGTGCTTTTTACGGGGGACAAGAGGAAGATGGGCCGGTTCGCCAACGGGCCGATTCTCGCCGGCACGGCATGGCTCGTGGCGATCGTGATTATCGGTCTTAACAGCTGGCTCCTGTGGGGCACGTTCAAAGCGTGGCTTACGTAATCCGCCAGAAGCGCATTCTTCCCCGCCTGCCTGCTTGTTCGGGTAATGCGCCTCTGACCCCTCGAACAACAAACGACAAAGGTCCCCGCTGTGAGGCGAGGACCTTTTTTAGTTCTCCAGACAACACGCTATTCGCTCTGTGCTCCACCTTGAACCTCGTCTTCGCTGAGAGCGTTGAGCAGGCGGGCAAGCCGTATATCGCGCGCGGCGCGGAGCTGAGGCAGCTGGGCTCCGTAGGCCTTCTCGATTGCGCGGAGAAGGCGAAGCTGGTCTTCGGCGCTCAAGTGGCTCCAGGTCGCCAGTTTCCCCCAGAGCGCTTCGTTCGTGGTGAGCAGGCTCGCGAGGTACACGCTTGCACCGCGATCTCCGATGCCGAGCTGGCTGGTGAGGTGGGGTCCCGCAGCGGCCCAGCCGAGGCAGGGCCCCATCTCAACCGCCGTATCGACGTCCACGACGTCCACGACGCCTTCGAGCACCAGGTGGATGCACTCCCGCCAGACTGCCGCTGAGATCCGGCCCAGCACACTGCCGGCGATTTCCTTCTTGAGCACAATGGGTACCCGGCCGAGGGCGGTGAGCCAGAAGCGCACATCCTCGACACAGGCCGAATCCGTCAGTGGACTGGGAACAATTTCAACTGCGGGGAGAAGCTCGACCGGATTCAGCGGGTGTGCCACGAGCATTCGGTCCGGACGCCGAAGGCGCCCGCAGAGGTCACTTGGCATAAGCGTACTGGTACTGCTCGTAAGCACCGCCTTCAGGCGGCAGACCTGCTCGACCTGTTCCAGTACACGTTGCTTCGCCGCGAGATCATCGGGAGTGCACTCGACGATCCAATCAGCATCGGTCACCGCTTGAAGAAGACTCCGGCCAAGGCGAAGCCCACTCATGCCCCGCTGGGCTGTGGCCTGATCGGCATGGCCCATCGAAACCAGCGTCTGCGCCCGATTGGCGATGTTATCCTGCGCCCGCTGGAGCGCGCCAGTATCGGTATCGTAAATCGCGACGATCCACCCCCGGGACACCGCGAGCGCTGCCCAGCCGCTGCCGATCTCTCCAGCACCGAGAACCGCTACTTTGGGCGCGACAAATTCAGGCATCAACCCTCGATGCCGTGGAAGACAGGTCCGGCTGGCTTGAGGCCTGGAGGGATTTGGTTGCCGGTAGTGGCGGATTGTTCATGGGATGCTACACGATAACCGATTCGGCTGGCCACGTCCATTGATCGAGAGTGACTTGATCGGGTTCCGACACTCGAAAGACGGGTCAGGGGTATTTTCCGGAATCAGGAATGCCGTCACAGCTTACTATGACGGGCAGATTGGCGCCGGTGAGGAGTCAGGATGGCATATAGAATGGTGGGCATCGTTGGGGGCATTCAGCTGACACTTATGTTGGCGCCGGTTCTCGGCGCCCAGGTTGCCGTTCCCATCGCAGTGGAACGCAGGCTTGCCGGGAGAATGCACCTGGCGGTTGGAGATACGATCACCATCGGGACCGCCCCGGACTCGGTGAACTCAAAAGCCGTCATCTCTTCGATTTACGAGCCCGCTCCCGATCCTGCATCGGTAACCCGGCAGGATCTTCATCTTAGAATGCATCTCCCCGACCTGGCGCAACTGCTGGGCGCCCCCGACCGCGTCGATCGGTTCGGGGTGAAGCTCAAGCCGGGGGTGTCCGCTGAGGGTGCGGCCGCGGAGCTTAACCAGCTCGCTTTTGGTTTTCGCGCCCATCCCTCGCGGGTGATTGCATCGGGCTCCTCGCAGACCTTCCGGGTCGTGAGTCGATTCCATCGAGCCATTGCGGTGATTTCGATTGTTGCCAGCGCAGTGTTTCTGCTCTGTATCATGCTGCTCAAGGTGGAGGAACGAAAACCAGATGCCGCCGTTATGCGACTGGTTGGAGTGCGAGGGCGGATAATCTTTGGCGCTGTTGTTCTGGAGGCGGTTCTCGTCGCGCTGGTGGGTTCAGGACTCGGTGTGTTGCTCGCGGCACTGGCCGGAAGTCTTACCAATCTTTACTATCGCCGCTTGTTCGATACTAGGCTCGTTTTTTCATTGATTACTCCTGACGTCCTGATTTTCAGCGTGGCCTTGTCCCTTCTGCTCGGGATTGGCGCCGGCGCGGTAGCGGCGCTTCGCCTCGTCCGGACCCCGCCTCTTGTCCTCTGGCGGCGATAGATGGCCTTTGCGTGGGCGCTGCGCAATCTCTCGAGGCACCGGCTTCGATCCGCGCTGGTCCTGCTCGGGCTCGCCGTCACCTCGGCGATGCTGCTCGACATGATTCTTCTCTCCGGCGGACTCGAGCGATCGTTCGAGCAACTGCTCCTCGGCCGAGGTTATCAGGTCCGGATCTCACCGAGGGGAACGCTGCCTTTCGACACCGAGGCAACAATTCCCAATGCCACGCGACTGGTAACTACGCTCAGAGAAGATTCATCTGTTGTGTCGGTTGCACCGCTCCTTGGGGGTTCGATTTATGCGAGAATGAGCGACTCCCTGCTTACCCTGTTCGGGTATGGAGTGGACCCCATGTCGCAGGCCCTTTACCAGGTTACCCAAGGCGAGGACCTCCTTCCTGCCGATCGCAATGGGATCATCCTGAGCGCTCCCGCGGCTCGCCTGCTCCATGCCGGCATCGGAGACACGGTGCGGCTTGTCGGGGTGCTTGACCCGCAGATGGCACAGGGGCGAGCCGAGGCAGTCCTTGTCGTGCGTGGCTTCGTCCGATGGTTGTACGACTATGAGGGTCAGCCATCGGTGGGTGCCTGGCTGCCGGTGATGCAGGCGCTCACGGCCCGGTCGATTGGAGATCGCGTCTCATTCATCGCCGTTCGAATCAGGGATGG
Source organism: Gemmatimonadota bacterium (assembly GCA_039932125.1). Classification (GTDB taxonomy): domain Bacteria; phylum Gemmatimonadota; class Gemmatimonadetes; order Gemmatimonadales; family GWC2-71-9; genus DASYPP01. The sequence goes on along the minus strand of JBDTQP010000083.1, from coordinate 5,689 downwards.
TGTCGCCGTAGATCCTGTTGTCGAACGCCTCCGCCGCGGGCTGCCAACGCTGGAGATCAATAGCGTGGGTGACATGGTCGCGCACTTCCGCGATCGCATGGTGTACTTTCACCAGCTTTCTCTCATCCTTGGCACCATAAGCCTGATTGTTACCCTGTTGCTCGTCACCACGCTGCTCACCATCACAGTCAACGAACGCCTGGGAGAGATCGCAACTCTCAGGGCTATCGGGGTAAGCCGCCGGCGGATTGTCGAGGGGGTCGTTGCCGAGGGAGTACTGCTCACCCTCGTGGGCGGAGTGCTTGGCACAGCGCTGGGTCTTGCCACGGCGCGATATCTCGACGCAATCCTCACGTCCTTTCCGGGTCTTCCGGCCTCCATTTCTTTTTTCGTTCCCCGAGCTTCGGGGCTGCTGCTCGCGGGCGGCGTCCTCCTCGTTGCGGGGACGTTTGCCGGTACCTATCCCGCCTGGCTTGCGGCCCGGGCACCCATTGCCGCCACCCTCCGTGCCGAGGCCACATGAGGGCCTTAGATCTCAAGGCTGTCCTTCGGGTAGATGATGTCTACAAGGACTATCCGATGAATGGGGAGAGGGTCCATGCGCTCCGCGGTGTTTCCCTCGACATCTCGCCGGGGGACTATGTCGCGATCGTGGGGCCTTCCGGCTGCGGGAAATCCACGTTGCTCCATGTCATGGGCGGGATTGATCAGCCCACCGCGGGATCTGTCTCCATAGACGGGACGGTGCTCTCCAGTCTCAGCGATAGCGCACTCACGCGGCTCCGGCTCCTCAAACTCGGCTTTGTCTTTCAGCGCTTTCATTTGCTTCCGGTGCTGACCGCACGCGAGAATGTCGAACTACCGATGGCGGAAGCCGGTGTGCGTCGCCAGGAACGGCGCGAACGGGCGACAAGGCTTCTTGCCTATGTCGGGCTGGAAAACCGGGCGGGGCATCGCGCAACCCAGCTTTCGGGCGGTGAAATGCAGCGGGTCGCGATCGCCCGGTCGCTGGCGAATAGCCCGGCGGTTCTCCTGGCCGATGAACCGACCGGTGAGCTCGATGCAAAGACCGGCCAGGAAATTCTCGATCTCTTCCACAAGCTGAATACCGATGGAGTGACGATTGTGGTGGTCACCCATGATGACCGCCTGGCTCGCGCGGCGGGCCGCGTGGTGCAGATGCTTGACGGTCAGATCGTAAGCGCGCCATGAGCCGGGCAATCACGCTTCCAGAATTCTTTCCATGCTGTTGACACTCGCTTTTCGACACCTGATGGTGAAGCCCGGCCGCTCGCTCTTCCTGCTGCTGGGTTACTCCCTTGGTGTTGGTGTAATGATCGTTCTGCTCTCGGTGGGAGAAGCCATGCTCGATCAGGCCCGTGATGTCTCGCTCGTCGGTGGCGGTGAGATCACGGTGCTGCCCGAGGGAATTGATGTTGAGGCGCTTCGTACCGGAGGTGTGAGCGGAATGTTCTTCACCATTGATCGCGCCCGGTTTGTGGCGCGCCAGGCGCTAGGCGGTCCCCGGGAATCCGGTCTGATCGCCGCAGTCTCGCCGTCGCTGGAATCCAAGCTCATCTACATCAGGAAAGACGGCGAGACGGTCGCCGTCCGGGCAGGGGGAGAGATTCCAGGCCGGGCCCGCGCGGTCGGCGCGGGTCTCACAGTCCTTCATGGGCGCTGGGAGGACGACGCGGCGGACTCGGCGTACGTCTCACCTTCTGCGCAGCAGCTCTATGACGAGATCGATCACTTCCATCTTCCGGAAGTTCCGGACTCGAGCTGGGGGGAATGGCATTACTTCAACATCATCGCGGCGCCTAACGAGTGGTGGTATGTCAGCCTGCTCGTCGGTGGTCAGGTCCCGGCCGGGAAATGGGGTGGGCAGGTGCTGGTGACTCACCGGCGGCCTGATGGGCACTATGAGCGCTTTTCCGAAGACAATCCGGCCACCCGGATCTCATTCGATACGACGCGGGCCAATCTCGCCATCGGAAACAGCCGGGTTGACCAGACCGAGGGCAGCTATAGACTCGTGGTACAAACAGGGGACATCAGTATCGACCTCACAATTGAGCCGCGGGCGCATCACTACTTTCCGCCGGTGCAGCTGAAAGAAGGGCCATATCCGTCCGGTTATGCCGTTGCGGCGCTTCGAGCAGAGGCCTCTGGCCGGCTTTGCAGCCGGGGGAAATGTGAGGAGGTGCGAAATGCCAGGGCGTATCACGATCATAACTGGGGCGTCTGGCGCGATGTGACCTGGGAATGGGGAGCAGCTTCGGGCCATTCGCTCAGCTTTCTCTACGGCGAGGTGCGAACGCCGGGCGCGAGCGAATCGCAGGAGCCGTTCTTTTTTTCACTGGTTGATTCGCTGGGAATACGTCAGGTCCTTCGCGGAAGAGAGATCACATATCGTGGTTCACAACCCACCGCCGGCGGCGAGGGCGTATCCGCCCCTGCCACATTCGAGTTCATTGCGGGAAGGAATCGTGATAGCGTCCGGGTGACCGTCCAGGTACATGAGGCGGTGGCCACCCGTATGGGCACGAGCACCCTCCAGCGGCACTTTCTGCAGATGCGTGGCTCTTTCGTGCTCTCGGGAATGATTGCCGGCCAGGTGGTCAACGAGCGTGGAGACGGGTTCTTCGAGACATTCACGAAGTAGCGTGGCACTTTCGACGATACCACGAACAAAGGACCTCCCATATTCTTCAGGTTCGACTCTGTACGTGCTTTCGTGTGTGCTGTTCCGTGGTACGACGAACAGGCCCTCAGGACACCTGGAACTTGAGATCCCTCGCTCTGCTCGGGATGACACCCTGTCGGTCCACGAACTCCCCGAGCGAGCTTGGGTTCTCTTTCTCGCTGTCTCGCTGTCTCGCTAAGACGGGAATCCCGGCTCGCGTCGAATTTCCAGGATCTGTTCGTGGTGCCGTTCGCCGTGGGCGATCATGAACAGCACCCATTGATAGCCATCGAGAGTCTGCAGGATTGGATGGGGAGCGGCGTAGTCTCGCAGATCTCCCTTGAAGGCCGCGAGGGTCTCGATGGTTTTGTCCCGAGTATCCTCGAACGCGGCGATCGCCTCTGCCGGCGCCGGCCAGCGGCCCTTCGGTTTGACGAACTGCGGCGATTCCATTCGTCTGCTACGATCGCGCAGCGCCTCGATGATGAGTTCATCCTTGCCCCGTGCCTGCGCTTTCTGTTCGGGCGTCGCCGGCTCGGCGAACAACTTGTCCGAGAGCAGCTGGCAGACACCCGCATCGACGGTTGCGACATGCTCCAGCACTTCAAAAGTAGACCATCGTTCCTCGCCCACGCGAAACGTCCATTGGGCCGGGCTCAGGCCATGGAGCGGCTCGAGGAACTCGTTTCGGCTGGTAACCAGGTGCTCGATGAGATGTTGCATGTTGAGTGCGAAGTGTGGGGTGAACCGCGCTGAACGGAGTCGAGGGTTGACAGAACCTAATCGTATTCCGGCCTGATTTTCACCACGTTGTCCCCCAGGCGCCCGGGTCCTGCAAAACCCGGTTCCTCTCCCAGCTGAGTTGCGCCTGACTCTCCATCCGCCGACATTTCACAGAGCCCGATTCCCTTCATTCAGTCAGGCCCATGTCGACACTGGAAATACTGCAGGAATCCTTGCGGGACAAGTACAAGGTCGATCGCGAGATCGGCGCCGGCGGCATGGCCACGGTGTACACCGCGGAGGACCTCAAGCACCATCGGCAGGTCGCGATCAAGGTTCTGCGGCCGGAGCTTGCCGCCTCGATTGGCAGCGAGCGTTTTCTTCGGGAGATCGAACTGGCCGCCCGCCTCCAGCATCCCCATGTCCTGCCACTGTATGACAGCGGGGCCGCCGCGGGTTTTCTCTACTATGTCATGCCCTTCGTCGAGGGTGAATCGCTCCGTGACAAGCTGACCCGTGATGGGAGCCTTCCCGTAGACGTGGCGGTGGAGCTCGTCCGCGAAGTCGCCAGCGCGCTCGACTACGCCCACACCCATGGCGTAATCCATCGAGACATCAAACCGGAAAACATCCTGCTCTCGGGCGGCCATGCGGTCGTCGCCGATTTCGGTATCGCACGCGCGCTGGACGCGGCGTCGGCAGCCGGTGGCGAAAAGCTGACCGGCATGGGCCTTTCCATCGGGACTCCGGCCTACATGAGTCCTGAACAGGCTACCGCCAGCGATGAAGTGGATGCCAGGAGCGACGTCTACTCGCTTGGATGCGTCCTCTACGAGTCACTTGCCGGTCAGCCCGCTTTCAGCGGCCCCTCCATTCAGTCGGTGATCACGAAGAGCATCTCCGGGCCTCGGCCGCACGTCCGCTCCATCCGGAAGACGATTCCCGTGGCGATCGACGAGGTGATCGTCCAGTCGCTCGCGCAGGATCCGGCCGAGCGCTACCCGTCGGCCGCTGCATTCTCGGATGCTCTGGGCAAGGCGTTCATGGGCGAGATGACCGGAGGACGCCACCGATGGATGCCCACTGTGGCCGGCGCGGTCGCCGCCTGCCTGATCGTGGGCGGGTGGATCGGGTACCGGGCATGGGCCACCCGCAGTCCGGTGCGAAATGGCGCCGAGTTGATCGCGGTCCTGCCCTTCTCGACGGTCGGCACCGGTGTCGATCTGCTGGGAGAGGGTATGGTCGATTTGCTTTCGACCAATCTCAATGCCGTTGGAGGGATCAGTACGGTCGACCCGAGGACGGTCCTGAGTCGATGGCACAAACGGCAGTCCACGGGTGACCGCAACGAGGCGCTTGCCGTCGGCAAAAGCCTGGATGCCGGCTCCGTGTTAATGGGGAGTGTCGTCTCCGCCGGCGCGTCGGTGAGGATCAATGCCGAGCTGAGCTCGGTCACCGGTGAGACACTCGCGCGAGTCCAGGTGAATGGCCCGTCAGACAACGTGATCGCGCTGGTGGACAGCCTGAGTCTCTCGCTGCTTCGCGAAATCTGGCGGTCGCACGAGCCGATTCCCTCGCTCAGGCTCGGAGCCATTACCAGCAATTCGGTGGATGCGATCCGGTTCTATATGCAGGGCGAGCAGTTCTACCGGGAGGCTGAGTGGGATTCGGCGATCGCCGCGTTCAGCTCGGCGGTCCAGGCCGATTCCACCTTCGCACTCGCGAATTTCCGGCTGGCGCTCTCGCTCGGGTGGAACGGAGGGTACCAGGCGCCAGCCAGCAACAAGGCCGCCGAGGCGGCGTACCGCAACATCAGTCGCCTGCCTGACCGCGACCGGGCGCTGATCAGCGGATACCGGATGTTCACACTGGGCCGGGTCGAAGCCATTGATAGTCTGCGTCAGTACGTATCGCTGTATCCCAAAGATCCGGACGGCTGGTTCATGCTGGGAGACGCGCAGTATCACCTTCGCGCGCTTTCATCGCTGAGCCCGGCTCAGCTCAGGGCACCGTTCGATTCGGTGATCAGGCTCGATCCCACACTTGCGGCGGCCTACTTCCATCCGATTGAAATCTCGCTGGCGAATCGGGATAGTGCGGGATACGCACAGTACATGTCCAAGGTAGACTCGCTTCCACAAGTCCCGGGTGAGCTGGCGGGATATCAGGAGGCCGGGGCTGCCGTATGGGGCCCCCAGGCCGATTCAGTGCTGGTCGCATTCTCCGCGCGGCGTCATCAACCCGGGGCCGTCCAGGGGGCCATTCTCTCTCGATATTCCG
>JBDTQP010000082.1:0-11865 GCA_039932125.1 Gemmatimonadota bacterium | reverse complement strand
ACGGTGTACGACCAGCGGGACAATGGTAGTTTGTGACTCAGCACTCAGCACCCAGCACTCAGCACCAGCACCCAGCACTCAGCACTCAGCACTCAGCACCCTGCACCCTGCACCCTGTATTTAGTATTGAGCACGTAGACTTGAGCCGCTCACGAGAAATGGAGCTTGTTATGAGCGAAAAATGGCCCCAATTGCCGCTGAGTGAATGGCACGACACCAAAGACACGCTGCACCTCTGGATGCAGGTGGTCGGCAAGGTGCGACTGGCGCTGGCGCCGATGGTGAATCACTGGTGGCAGGTCCCGCTCTATGTGAGTGGCCGAGGACTCACGACCTCAGCGATGCCCTGCGGCGAGGGGGCTGTCGAAATCACCTTCGATTTTCCGGAGAGCGTGTTGCGGGTGGAGACGAGCTGGGAAAAATCCGCGGATGTCTCCCTCGAGCCAAAAACGGTCGCACTGTTCTATCGTGAGGTTCTCGAGGCATTGTCGGGTGTTGGCGTCCCGGTGCACATCTGGCCCCAGGCTGTTGAACTGCCCGACGTGATCCGGCTGGATCGGGATGAAGCGCACCACACCTATGACGCCGGCGCCGCACTCCGATTCTGGCACCTTCTCGTACAGGCCGATCGGGTGCTTCACGAATTTCGCGGCCGGTTTCTTGGCAAGTGCAGTCCGGTGCATTTCTGGTGGGGAAGTTTCGACCTCTCCTGCACCCGCTTCTCGGGACGGAAGGCGCCGGAGCATCCCGGTGGTGTGCCTCATCTCGCCGACTGGGTCACCCGCGAGGCATACTCACACGAGTGCATCAGTGCCGGCTGGTGGCCGGGTGGAGATCCGTTGAGCGAGCCGGTGTTCTACGCGTATGCCTATCCCGAGCCGGCGGGGTGCAGCAATGCGAAGATTCTTCCGGAGTCAGGCGGGTACAATTCGGAAATGCGCGAATGGCTTCTTCCCTACGAGGCGGTGCGCACCGCCGCCGATCCCGATGCACTCCTTCTTGCTTTCCTCCAGAGCACCTACTCCGCCGCCGCCGATCTCGGGGGGTGGGATCGGCTCGCGCTGGAACGAGCGTCCAGGGACTGATTGAACGCGGCAAATGCTCGAGGAGAAACCCCATGGGTGACGACCACCCCATCTTTAAGGGCCAGGTAATTCTCCAGCGTTACCCATTTCCCCTTCAGCCTCAGGTCCTTGGTCCACGCGCACACCGTCACCAGCTCTTCGGAAGTGCTCACCTCAGCAGCCGGTTCAGTGGCCGGGGTGAGAAACGAGACGTTGAGCCCGGGGGCAAAGTGTGCCTGCGCGTGAAATGCCAGCCATCGCGTGGACCCATCGGGCGCACTAATCGGAAACATCCCATCCTGATGACCATCCCGAAGAAACGCTGCCCACTGGATAGCCACCTCGCCACGGCGGTCCGCCCCGACAAAATCGTACAGCGTACGGCCGACGATTTCCGCCCGCTCTCTTCCATATAACTCACAGGCGGCATCATTCGCGTCGAGGTATACGGCCTCGTCGCTGGCGATCAATACCCCCATCTCCAGGTTCGTGATAAGCGCCTTGTAGGCGTCGGCGGAGATGACAGAACTCCGGGAATCTTTGTCTGGTGTTTGCATAGGAAGCGAGTGGGAGAGAACCTTATTCGAGAGAAACTACGGCGGCACCGGCGATGTCCCCGTAGTGTGGCCCAACTCGAATACCCAATATACCACCGGACCGCACCAGGGTACGGTCCGATCATCTCGTGCGTCGGGTTCTTCCGGCCGCTTTATAACTTCAACAGGCGGGCGAGTGGATGGCGGGGTAGCGAATGGAGGAGAAAAAAATATTATTGCCACCATTTCTCGGGATCAGTTCCGGTAAACAGCATCAGTGCATCTCTTCATCGAAGCTTTGCAACACCTCCGTCGAGCCCGCCACCCGCCGCAGCCTGCACGGGAGTGAGCACCGGCCAATCGGTGGACTGAATGTTCCCGCCGATGATGAATTCTCCGGAGGGGCTCACCGTTGAGCTTCTCGCGAAGTCCTGCAGGGTTCCGCCTAGATAAGTGCCTGCCAGGACACGACTGAAGTCAGCGGACAATCTGATGGCAAAGAAGTCGGCATCTCCGCTTAGGCGAGGCTGAATGCCACGGCTCAGGAACGACAGGTCTGAGCTATAGGTAGATCCGGACACAAACACGTCTCCCATCGCATCGACCCCAACACCCTCAGCACCATCGCCCTCGGAGCCACCGAGGTAGGTGGCGGTAAGGAGGTGACTCCCGTCCGCAGAGACCCGGGCCACAAAAACATCGCCGCCGTAGTTGGAGCCGGCACCGGTCGCTGGTCCGCCCGATCCACCATAGGACATCTGAAATGCGCCGGGTGTGGTCGGAAAGTCCTGGGAACTTGTGCCGGTCGCCACGACCGGATTTCCCTGCGGATCCAGCGCAAGCTCGTGGGTCTCGACCGATTCTCCTCCGCTGCCGCCGATGAAGGTTCCGAAGAGCAGCTTCCTGCCGGTCGCGGAGATCTTCACCAGGTAGACATCGCGCGGGCCGCCCAGAGAATGGTCGAATCCATTGGGCGTGGGCGCGTCAGGTGACGCCGATGAATACAACGCAAAGGCTTCGCCCTGTGGGTTCACCCGGATCGAGGCTTCCCCCGCTTCGTCCTGGGATCCTCCGATATACGTCGCCCACTCAACCTGCGATCCATCCGGTGAGATCTTGGCGACCACTCCATCGAGGCCGCCCATGGGAAAAGGCTGCGCGCCCTGGGCGAACCAGGACTGAGGAAAGGCACCATACAATGATGACGATCCCAGGTACATCGCGCCCTGGCCGTCGATGGCGAGATCACGGACGATCTGCGGATCGTCGGTGCCGAAATAGCTGCAGAACACTACGGAGATCCCGTCAGGACTGATTTTGCATACAAACCCATCCTGGGGACCGTACGGAGGATCGTCGGGACTTCCGCGAAAAATTGTTTGAAAGGCGCCGGCTGTCACCGGAAATCCGGCTCCCGCACGGCCAGCCAGGTAGATAAACCCCGCCGCATCAACCTCGACGGCGTAGGCGCGATCGTAGTTAGGCCCCCCGAGAAAGCGAGACCAAAGAAGGGTTCCTGTTGGGCTCAGTTTTGCAACGAACGCATCATACGTTCCGTTAAAAGTGACATCCCCAACGGTTGCCCTGAAATCCGGCGAAGAAGTACCACCAGCAACGTAAATGTTGCCTTGGGCGTCTGTGGCGATGTCGCGAACCTGATCCTGTTGCGACCCCCCAAGGTAAGTCGAGAAAGCGAGAGACAGGCTGGCGGCACAACCGGAGCCGGCGCGAGGAAACCCGGTAGAATCAAAAGCATCCAGCGGCACAACGGATCCCGCAATGGGGCTGGTTTGACCGACCGCCGCGCTCGCGATGTCCAGTGCATCGAAGAGATCGGTTCGCCGAGTACAGTTTGGCTCCCAACCCGGTGGATTGCTGTCACCGCTTCCTCCTACGCCAGGAATGTTCGAGGGCACAACGTTGGCCACCAGCTCTGCCAGGGCACCCGGAAGGGGAGCCACCCCGTTGCCAACTGACCAGTTCGCGATCGCGAAGGCATCCAGGATGTCGACCCTTCCATCCAGATTGGAATCGCCATAGCGGGTTCCTGGTGGAATAGATCCGACCAGGGGTCGCCGTGGAGGGGATGGTGAGTGTGGCAAAGCCAGCGTGACCTGGTCGTCCAGGGTGGTTTCCAGTCTCAATGCCGGGCGGGCCGGTGGAAGCGGAGCAGTTTGAGAACTGGTCCCTTCGGCGACATCCTCCATGGTGAAGTTGAGGTACCTGGTGTAATCCGCTTCAAGCACTCGAAAGACCAGTCGAGGGCTGACGGACCGGAGCCCGCCGAGCCTGATTCCCGCAAATCTGATCGTTCCAGCCACGGCCGGGCCCGCAACCAAAATGACGGCGCCCTCGGAACTCTCAGCCTGGCCGGTAAACTCGAGCCGACTCGGGTCATAATGGAGTTCGCCTGATGCGAGCGAAATGTGCTGGTCCGGAGTCAGCTCCACAGCAACAACCAGACGTGAACCAGGAGGGCTCGTGAGAGTCGAGGCACCAAGGTAAACCCCGCCAGCTGCCTCGGCCGGGGCATCCTGTGACGAGGCCTCGGTGGTACTGTCGCAGGCGAAAAGGCTGAGAAGGCCAACGAGATACAGCGATAAACGGCGCATCATATACCGAAGCGTGATGAGAATCGAAGGGGAAGACAGGAGAATAAACGCTGACACTGTCACGGTCTCATCACTACCTGAGACCGAGAGTGTCAGAGCCAGCGCACCAGTTATTCAGGGGAAACGGCGACGGGATGCGAGGTTTTTTATGCCCGGCCGCGGCCCGGTGCTCGGCACCGAACGCGCGGGATTCTAAGTGCGAACTATCCCAGCGTCGACGCGGATGTCTCGTTGACTACCTGCAGGTTGGTCAGCGACGATTGAAGGCAGCCGTTGGCTACAGCCCGGACACTCACGGCGCGCCGGTCCATCCGCGGGTCCATCCGGAAAACCACGGAATGTTATTCATCAGCGCGGTGGCCGGTGCCACTGCCCCGATGTAATTCGCAGAGAGATCAAAGAATCCATCGGAAGGCGGCGTTGCGAAACCGGTCAAGGCCGGCGAGCCAGGCAGCGGTCGAAAATCCGGTGTCATGGTGCTCGAGATCGATTCAAGCGCTGGATCGATCACCCGGTTACCCAGCGACGGCGCCAGCGCATACGCGGATTCGTCCACGCAATCGGCATCGCTCGAAAAGTCGTTCGGGCTGCCGAAAAAAATGGAGTGGGCCACAAGGATTCCCGGCGTCCCCGCGTTCGCCAACGCGCAGCTCTCCGCGCCCTGGATGTCCAGGCCGTCCGTGCCGGCACGAAACACGATAGCGTTCTGAATCACTGCAGCGGTGCCATTATCCAGCAGTATTCCATCTCCAGAGGCCCCCATGCCGAGTGGCGGGCCGCTCACCGTAAGATTGTATAGCTGCGGACTGGAGCGGGGTCCGGCGTTCGGATTCACCGCGAAGTTGGTCCCATGGATCGCATGATCGTTATCGGCATCCTGCTGCACAATGAGAAACTGTCCCTTCCCTACCCAGCCATCCTCCCAGCGAAGCCCATCAGCGGCATTGTTGGTGGACAACAGATACCGGAGGTTCACGGTACCCCCGCTCAGATACACGCCGTCGCCGAGCGATGCGTAGACCTGCACCGAGTCAATCTGGGTGGCGCTGCCGACACCGAGCAGAGCAAGACCGGGAACCGGACCATTCCCAGCCGTACTCATGCCGGCGTATTCGATTCTCACAAATCGAAGCACTCCGCTGTTGTTCTGGACCAGGCAACCGCCATAATAGCCGGGGTCGATCGGCCCCACTTTCTGCGGGCACCCATTTACATCGATGCCGCCCGGCAGAATCTCGCCGTTGTTGAGCAGGGAGAAACCGTGGAGGGCAACCCCACCCCAGCAACCGCGGCTCTTGATGGCGGCGGTGCAGGTGAACACGATCGGCTGAAGCCTGGTGCCGATAGCGTTCAGCACTCCTCCCCGCCGAACAACCAGTGCTCCGCGGGTCGCGACGTCGCCCTCGATCCGCGTACCTGCTTCAATGGTGAGAACAGCCGTGCCTTCAACATTCACCATGCCCTGCAGTTCGTAGATCGTATCGGCCGTGAGCGTCCGTGCGGTGCCCGCGAGAACATTGCTGTTGATGACGACTCGATTGGACGGAGCGGCGCCCCGGCCCGGAATGATCTCTCCCGCCACCGGCGGGTTGTTGCCCACCGCTTCATTCGCGACGATCGCCGCATCGAAGATGTCGATGCTATAGGTGCCATCGGCATTTCGGCCCGGGGGCAGTGCGTCGCCGGGTTCACCGAGCCCGGGGAGGTTGGCGGGATCCACGTTGCCGGCAATGACCGCGTCGCGGGACGGCGCATCAGTGCCGGCAATCAGCGGTGCATTCCCGACGCCAACGTTGGCCAGGTAGAAGGCATCACCGATGATGTCGATCAGGCCATCGAGCGTGACGTCTCCATACCGCAGGTTCAGCCGATATTCGCCAGGCACGGTGAAGGGAGGGGTTCTGGCGGGAGGATAGTCTGCCGAAAGGAGACGGCGCCAGTCCGTGAGGGAGATGTGCGCGAGGGCGCCAGCGAGCGGCAGATCAGTGGCGAGTTCGAGCACCGCACTTGAGGTGACATAACCGAGACGGTTTCCCCGACGATCGGCAACGCCTTCCGGAGTAAACGAGAGAGGGCTGATATAGTCCTTCTCCTTCACGCGGAACAGAAAAAACGCGGCCCGCTCCGGAAGACCAGCGATGTCCAGAGCAGCTATCCTCAGCGCGCCCTCCCCAACCCGCGCGTCGTTGGTAATGGCGAAGGTCCGTCCCGCGATCTGTCCCAGGTACTCGAGGCGATCAGCATCGAAATGCAGATATCCCTGCACCGCTCCCACTGGTGGAAGCTCGCCGGTACGGATCGTCAGGGCGATCCCGACAGTGTCCCCTGGATCTGCCGAGAGATCTGACATCGCGATCCCCAGCGTCGTCGTGATCGGCGGTGGAGTGGTCGGCCGGCTGACGGCATCCGGACCACACCCGATCACCACCAGGGCGAGCCCCAGGGCCGCACAATAGCTCAGGCGAGTCATCGGACTTCTCCTGTGAGAGTAGACATTCGAGCACATTCAATGGCTGAGGCTGACCAGTGCCATCCAGACGAGCACAGCAATCATCAGCCCATTGCCCGACACGACAAGTACGCCGGCGATTGGATGACTCATCTGAATGCGTTGACGCCGAAACCCTGAGATATCTCTCTTCTCACTGGAAGACATCGGTGTCCTCCAATCGGGTGAAGTTGCCGTTGGCGTCAATCAGGAAGACAATCACGGCGTAGATATCGTAGTACTGGAATCGGCTGCCAAGCACGAGGTCGGGCAGGACGTTATCGACGTATCCCGCAGTGTTGTAGATGCCAAGGTCGGGCTCGCCGTCGGTGGGACCGAGAATCCCGTCACGCAGCAGTGCTTCGGCGAACACACCGCTGTAGTCACCATCAGGATCAGCGGTCGCCAGACTCGTTCGAAGCAATGCGGTCCCCTGGAGCGACGCATTGAACGAGGTGGCCACCGGTGGCTGACCCACGGCCCTGTTCAGCGGCTGTTCAATAACCGGTGTCGTGTTTCCATATTCATCCATGACCCGGACCGACATGCAGCCACTCTGCACCACGGCATCGGGGAGACCCACCTCGAACGCCGCGGCGATCGTGATAGTGTCGATGCCGGCCGTTCTCCCGCTCGTCAGCCCTCGGCGAAGCTTCGCTCCCCCGGGAAGCATGCTGTACCCATGACAATCCGTCAGGTCCCAGGCATACCGCTCGATGTTTCCATCCGGGTCTTCCGCGCGAAGCGAGAAGGCGCCCGCCCCGTCGTGATAGGTGCCATGAAACGAAAGGACCTGGGGACGCTGCGCAGGATCAGAGCACACAACCCGGAAATTCGCGACCGCGCCGCCGGTCGAATCGACGGCTATGCCCTGGAGTTTTCCCCCATCACTGACAACCACGCAATTCGCCGAGACGTGGTCGAGTTCCACGCGATACGTGTCACTCGAGAGGTGATCGAAGTGCACCGTATCATTCGCCGCCACCACACCAAGCTGTTCAGTGCCCCCGGACGCGGTCAGGCGATAAACAAACTCGGGATCCGGCAACAGACCATCGGTATATGTGTAAATGGTGAGGAGCGAAGCACACGTGGCGAAATAGCGGGCGATAGTGGTATTGGTTCCCGGTGCAACGTACAGATCCTGGCGCGAGCCATACCTGAGGCTGCAATAGGATGGAAAATTCTCGAGCGTCACGCTATACGTCGCCGGCTCCACCCGCACGATGATCGTGTCGAATGGCGACGCATGAATGATCGTATCGAATGGGATGGTTCCACTCAATTCACGAATATGATACTGAACGCGGGCATCGCTTCCGATGGTGGATGGATCGTCCACCTGGGAAACGATCGCGATGTAGGAAACCTGAAGCGGGTCCAGCGTATTATCGCATCCCGACAGACTCGCCCCCAGCAACAGCACACCCATCAGCCCTGAGACGGTCATGCCGGTCGCGAGCGAACCGGCAACTCGTCGCCCTGATCTACATACGTTCATACTTTCCATCTCATTCGTTGCGTTTCGTCGGAGAGGGCTGGCATGCGGCGAGAAGGTTCCAGACTCACGAAACTTCTCCGGTCGCTTCCCACCGCACACCATTCATTCAACAATTACGGAGTTGTGGCACTCTGCCATCCATGGGTCCAGCCACTGAACCATGGAATCGCCGCCCCGGGGGCGACCGCACCGACGAAGCTCCCACCAGCTGGATCAAAGAAAGGATCCGAAGGGGTCGCCGTTGCCGCCGTCGTGCTCACCGGTCCACCAACTACCGGTCGGAAATCGGGCGTGAGAGTGTTCTCGGCATCGATCAATACCCCGGTCGTTGCCGCAGAAGTGACCAGGTGATTCGACGCAGTGCCCAGGTACACGGCTTCGAGATTGGTGCCATCGTGGGTGTATCCGCCGCAGGTAAACGGCGGCGAACCCGGAGTTCCCGGAGGACCACCCGGGTCACTGCCGTCGGTGGAGCCGGCGTTGGTGTTGCCAGCCAGGAGACCGTACCGGAAGGAAAGACCGAGGTTGTCCAGGTTCGCCGGCAGCGTGTTGTCGCCGACGCCGTTTCCGGTGTTGAGCTGAGTACATATCTCGCCGGACAGGTTGAGACCACCCCCTGCCGCGCCACTCGGCTGGTCGATATCGAGACCGTTAGGCCAGCGATACACGACGAAATTCCGGAGGAATCCCGCCGTGTTCTGCCGGAGTAAGATGCCGTTCAAGCTGGCACCCTGGCCGGCCGTGGTGGTTCCCACGAGCGTGAAGTTGTAGAGCGTAGGAGCCGAGCGCGGTGCGGCCTCGGGATCTCCCGAGTCAATACCGAAGTTGTCGGCCTCGATGCCGCGGTCACACCCGACCGGACATGACTGGACGATCACGTACTGAGCCTTGCCGCGGAACCCGGCTACCCAGTCGAAACCGTCGTCCTGAACCGCCGTAACCAGCAGGTGCTTGATGGTGGGGTTGCCGCCGAAGGACTCGATGCCGTCATCCAGTCCACCGTGGGTCTGGATGAAGTCCAGCGTCGTGCCACTGCCCACACCCTGCAACGTCAGAGAGTTTCGCTCGTTGGTCGCGGTGAAGCGGGTGCCGGCATAATCCACGACAACGTACTTGACGATGCCGCTGTTGTCGTTGGGATTGCAGCCACCGTAGGTCGATGTGCCGCCCTCGCCGGCCTGCTCCAGGCAAGTGCCAGTGTCTCCCCGGTTCCCCGGGCTGGACAAGGTTCCGTTGTTGATCGGCGCATTGCCGTCGATGACAAACCCACCCCAGCAGCCAGCGACCTTGGTCGTCGCGTCGCAGGTCATCACGATCGGCTCGAGCAAGGTCCCCTGCGCGTCAACCTTGCCGCAGCGGTTGATCTCGAGCACAGACAGGTTCTGGCCTTCGATCCGAGTGCCTGCCTGAATGGTCAGCGTAGGGACACTCGCCGCCGAGCAGGGTTCCACCAGATTGCCGACCGTCACCGTGCCGGACAGCTCGTAAATATTATTTTTGGTCCAACTTGTATTCACGGCGACGTTGCCGCTCACCACGATTCGATTCGTTGCCAGAGGACCACGGCCAGGAATGATATCGCCGACGACGGGGGGATTGTTACCCACCGCCTCGTTCGCAATCGCCGCAGCGTCGAAAATATTGATGAGCCGCGTTCCGTTGCTCTCAAGGCCTGGCGGCACGGCATCGGTCGGTTCGCCGAGTCCGGGCGTATTGAACGGATCGACGTTGCCGGCAACAACGGCATCGCGGTCCGGGCTGCTGGTGCCGCTGATCAGCTGGGAATTGCCGACGGCGACGTTCGCGATATAAAACGCATCACCCACTACGTCGACGACGCCGTCGAGGGTAGCGTCACCGTATTTGAGATTGAGACGGTACTCGCCGGGATTCTGTGACGGACGATCAACCGGAATCGCCTTGCCTGCCGGCGTCATTTTCACGCGCCAGTCCAGCAGTGTCATCAGCCTCGGCGCGGCCGGCACCGTGAGATCGGCCGCATCCTTTACATCGACGGTCGAGCGGTTGAGCCGGCTCATATCGCGCGTGCCGGCTGCCTCAACCAGGTAGCCCAGGCCCTTGTCGTACGAACTGGACTTGACCTGGAACACGAACACCGCCGTGCGGCCGCTCAGCCCATTCACGTCCAGACTTGCCGCGCGGATAAGCCCGGGCTTCTGGGCATTCACAATTGCGAAAGGTCCCTCGTCCGACTGCCCCAGGTAGGTGAGGCGGGATGCGTCATACAGCAGCGAGCCCTGGAGACCGATCAGGGGCTGCGGTGCATGCGCCTCCGCGTTGACCGCCACGGCGATGCGATCACCAGCCGCCGCAGTTCGCGATGACACTTCAATATGAATGGCCAGGTCGCCGGTTTCAGGAGCACCGCTCGGCAGCGTGGTGTCGTCCCGTTGGCACGCCGCCGCTCCAGCGACCAGCGCGACACCCACCGCGCAGGCCCTGAAGTGCAGCAGAAAATTTCGGGTCATGTGGTCTGCTTCTCCATGGAGATGAGAGAGGCCGAGGGGACCGGTGGCCATGAGCCACCGGACCCGTATCAGCCGTAATCGCTTAGTTGACTGGCGCGCTGACGTTCACCTGAACCTCAGCCGGCCCGTAGCCGACATTGCCACTGGCCAGCGAGCTGTTGCCGAAGAGCGACGCTCCAGACTGCAGCTGCGTGGTGATCGTGGATCCGCCACTGAGCAGCGTGAACTCGATCTGGATGATGCCCACGTTCCCCAACCGTCCACCGGCCGTCGCATCAAAGGCGCCGTAGTTGAGCGTGTTGCCGCTGGTGTAGGTCTGCACGACCACGTTGCCGAGGCGCGGCGCCGCAGTCGAAGACTCGGTGCCATTCACCGGCGTGATCTTGGTCGGATCGAATACCAGGGTTCCCTGGAAGGCGCCGATGTCATCGGGATTGGCCCCGTTGACGGCCGGATCATTCCGCGTGGTCATATCGATCTTGATCGTGAGAAGCCGGGTGTTGGCACTGCTGCCCGCACTCCAGGTATGGGTCACCTGGTAGAAGGCAGGGGGAGTCGTGCAGGAGAACGTGAAGTCGCGAGTGACGGTACCGCCCGCCACCAGGCCGCTGTAGCTCTGCGGTCCGGGATTGGTGCAGTTACCCGGGACGTTGCTGAACGTGATGGTGCCGTCTCCAGACGCGCCGACCGGAACGTTTGCCACTGCATAGGCACCGGATGCGCTGCTGCTGGCGGGACCGACCGCCGCGCCACCAGTCGGCGTCACCGTTACTCCTACGCCGCTAATGCCGCCACCAAGGCTGCTGGTGAGGGTTCCGCTTACCGTGCCGCTCGGAACCGAGCACTGCACGATGAAGTTGACGGCAGAGGTACCACCGGTGGTGACGGTGGTGCTGAGTGATCCTGGATCGGTACAGCCGGCCGGAAGGTTGCTGATAGTGACCGTCTTGGGCCCGGTCGTGACGTTCGGAATGTTGAACGCACCTCCCGCACCTGAAGTCCCCGTGAAACCACCGGCATTAGCCGTGACGATCACACCGGTCAGCGGTCCCACCTGCGGCGAGGTCACCGTGCCGTTAATAGTGCCAGTCGGCGCCGGGCCGGAGTTCGCGAGGTCGGCGGCGACGATCAGACGCGCGCGGAAGTTTCCAACGGTTGGATCAATATCAAATCCT
>JBDTQP010000081.1:0-12103 GCA_039932125.1 Gemmatimonadota bacterium | reverse complement strand
GACCTGGCGCTCGCGAGTGAAGGCGTCGATATCGCGGCCTCGTACGCGGACGGCACGCCCATGGACCCTGCTGCGTCCGGCAAGATGCACTGGGACCAGGCCTTCGCCTTCCAGGATGCGACGCTCTTTCAAAGCCCGACCATTTCCCAGTTCTCCGACATCGACGGCCACCAGGTCAACTCACCCGATCGGCGCCAGCCGCTTGGCTCATTCACCCTTTTCGGCTTCAGCGCCAAGATCGACCCGGTGGCCACGATGCTGGTGCAGAACCACCGCCAGGTGATCCCTGACTTCTACGGTTTGACGACCTCGTTCACCCGCCGCACCCTGAAGCACGGGTTGACAGTCCTGGCGGATGAACCGGGTGCGGAATGGGTCAAGTACATTCACGGCGAGCGCGGGGAAGGGACCTGGACCTTTTTCGGCGGGCACGACCCCGAGGATCCACAGCATCAGATCGGCGACCAGCCGACCGATCTTTCCCTGCATCCCCATTCGCCGGGGTATCGCCTGATCCTCAATAACGTCCTCTTTCCGGCAGCAAAAAAACGCGAGCTGAAAACCTGATCCTGCCTCGAAAAATCATAGCTTGTTTTTCTCTCCGCCGGTTAGATTTCATTCATGATTAATACGCGTTGGTTGTAGTGACTGGTCCGGCCCTGTATAGAAACCGGATCGCTTTACCCGTTCAGGAATTTCTCGCGGCGGAGATCGCCGGAGCTGGCGGCCGTGAAGTGTCGTTCGTCGCCCGCCTCGATGAAACCGGCGTCGTGACCGGCGCGCGCGCCGTGGCCCGGGGGACTGTGGACATGGTCCTGGCCCTTCCGGGTGTTGCCGAGCGCGGTGAGATGTTGCTGCACAATCACCCGAGCGGCCGCCTTGAGCCATCGTCGGCCGATCTGCACGTGGCCGCGACCGCGCATGATGGCGGCATTGGCTTCGGCATCATCAACAACGAAGCCAGCGAGCTCTACGTCGTCGTCGAGATTCCCCGGAGCCGGGCAATGGTTCCGGTCGATACGCTCTCCATCGTTGCCTCCCTCGGCGAGCATGGCGAGGTGGCCCGCGTGCTGGGCGCCTACGAGGACCGCCCGAGCCAGCGCGACATGGCCGCCTATATCAGCGATGCCTACAACGATGGCGGGGTCGTGCTGATGGAGGCGGGGACCGGCGTCGGCAAGTCCTTCGCCTACCTGGTGCCGGCGCTGGCCTGGGCCAAGGCCAACGGCGAGCGGACCGTCGTGAGCACAAACACGATCAATCTCCAGGAGCAGCTCTTCGCAAAAGATCTCCCGATGCTGCGCGATGCGCTCGCGACTGATGAGCACACGCCGACATTCGCCCTGCTCAAGGGGTGGCGAAACTATCTCTGCCTCTCCCGCCTGGGCCAGGCCGTGGGGGCACAGCGCTCGCTCCTGGAACCGGAGAAGCTCGATGAGCTCGATTCGATCGCTCACTGGGCGCAACACACCGCTGACGGAACGCTGAGCGATTTGACGGTGTCACCCAGCTCGGAGGTGTGGGACGAGGTCAGCGCCGAAGCGGATCTCTGTACCCGGATCAAGTGCCCCCATTTCAACCGGTGCTTTCTTTTTAGCGCCCGTCGCAAGGCTGCTGAGGCGGACGTTGTGGTTGTGAACCATCACCTGCTCGCCGCCGACCTGTCGGTGCGCCTGGCCCAGGACAACTGGCAGGAAGCTGCCGTGCTTCCTCCATACAAACGCCTCGTGCTGGACGAAGCTCATCACCTCGAAGATGTGGCTGCCAATCATCTCGGTGTACAGGTCGGCTCAGGCGGCATTCGCCGCCTGCTCAATCGATTCGAAAGAAACGGGAAGGGCCTGGCACCCACGCTTTCATGGGAGCTGAGCAGTCACAACGACCTGCTGAGTCGCGCCAGCCTCGATCTTCTGCACCAGCGTTTGCTGCCCACCCTGGGACAGGCGCGCCGTTCGGCTGATGCGCTGCTCTTCCGGTTGCACGATCATCTGGAGACCGTCCCCGGTCATGTCATGCGGCTGGGCGATGACTTTACGGACAATGCCATGTGGTCCGAAGGGCTGGCGGCGGAGGTCGATGCGACACTCTCCGCCTTTCGCCTGCTCAAGGAACATGTCGAGACGATTGCCAACCGGATGGAGGAGGCGCCGGAGAGCGAGCGACGCGGTCAGCTCATGCAGGAGCTGCGGGCCGTCGTCCGCCGGCTTGATGGTGTGTCGGACGCGCTCAACGCCACACTCCGCCCCGCCAAAGGCGGCCCTCCAACGGTGCGGTGGCTGCAACGCAGCGGAGCCAGGGGACAGCAGGTCTCCCTCGCCGCGGTTCCACTCGACCTTGCGCCGTTGCTTCGCGAGCTGTTGTTCGACAAGCTCACCACGGTCACCCTGACCAGCGCGACCCTGGCCGCGAGCGGCGATTTTGGATTTCTCGAATCGCGAATCGGACTCTCCGGTGACGACAGCCCGGTCACCGCCCGGGAGATCCTGCCTTCACCATTCGACTTTGCTTCGCAGTGTCTCTTTGGAATCCCGACCGATCTTCCCGAACCCCGCGAAGATGAACCCGGCCATGCGGCAGCCGTCTGCCGGGTCGTGACTGACCTCGCCTATGCATCCGATGGCGGGATGTTCGTCCTCTTTACCAGTTACGCCGCCCTGCGGCGGGTAGCATCGGAGCTTTCCGCCACTCTCGGCCATCGCTGGCCGTTGCTGGTGCAGGGGCAGGGTCCCCGGGACGTTCTGCTGCGCCGTTTCAGAGAGTCAGGGAATGCCATTCTGCTGGGGACCGATTCCTTCTGGGAAGGTGTTGATGTTCCCGGGCGCGCGCTCAGGGTCCTCGTCCTCACCAAGCTACCTTTCAAGGTGCCGAATGAGCCGATCACCCAGGCTCGGCTGGAACGGCTGGCCGAGCAGGGCGAAGACGGATTCATGGGATACCTGCTCCCCCATGCGGCGCTCAAGTTGAAGCAGGGATTTGGCCGGCTGATTCGTTCACGGAGCGATGTCGGTGTGGTGGTGTTGCTGGACAAGCGGGTGATTACCAAGCGGTATGGTCCATTGATTCTGAGTGGATTGCCCCGGGCCGACAAAGTGACCGGGAGCTGGTCGCAGGTCCTCGCCAGGTGTGAAGACTTTTTCGCGCGTCACGGAATAGGAGCAAGCGTCTGATCATCGCGCCAACCAAAATCGTCTGCGTCGGCCGCAACTATGCCGCGCATGCCCGTGAGCTGGGAAACGAGGTTCCCCAGCAACCCATGCTCTTCTTCAAGCCGCCCAGCTCGCTCATCGGGCCGGGTGAATCGATCCGCATTCCGCAGGCATCGCAGCAGGTGGAGTACGAGGCGGAGATCGGCGTCGTCCTTGGTGCCGCGTTGTCGCGGGCCAATGAGGAAAAGGCCGAACGTGCGATCGGCGGGTTCATCTGCCTCAACGATGTCACCGCACGCGACCTTCAGAAAACAGATGGGCAGTGGGCTCGCGCCAAGGGGTTCGACACGTTCTGTCCGGTGGGACCCCGGGTCGTGAGCGGACTGAACTGGCGAACGCTGGAAGTGATCTGCCGGGTCAATGGAACGGAGCGCCAGCGGGGGCAGACGTCAGAGATGCAGTTCTCGATCCCGTTTCTCCTGTCCTACATCAGCCAGATCATGCGACTGGAGCCGGGCGATCTTATTGCTACGGGAACTCCTGCCGGGGTTGGCAAGTTGTCTCATGGAGACGTAGTTGAGGTGGAGATTCCGGGCGTTGGTATTCTGAGCAATCCGGTTATCACTGGATAGATATGAGCAAAGCCAGAGCTGTCACTCGATTCCCAGGCAACCGGACCCGCGCCGGCGAGTCCGTATCAGGAACCTGGCTCAGTGCGGCGTCCGCTTAACCTGAACTTCCCCCGCCAGCGTGGCTGGCCGCGAGTGGCTCTCGTGGTCAGCATCCTGCTGCACATTCTTCTGTTTCTGGGCCCGGTTGAATCGCGACCCCCCGCACTCGTGACCCGGATTCCTCGCCTGATTGCTGTGCCCCCGTCTGTTCCTGACAAAGGCGCGCCGGACGCGATGGTGTTTGTCATGCCCGGCGAGCGAACGACGGCACGGCGTCAGGCTGCCCCCGAGATTGCCGGCCGCGGCATGACTCGCCCCCCGGCGCCCGTCGTCGTGGGTCCGACGGTGAGTATTCCGGTGGAACCGCCTCCCCAGTCCGATACCGGCCATGTGCAGATGGCGCCGGAGAGGCGCGGTTTCGCATCAGTGGGCCCGGCGTACGGCGAGGGTCTGCTCTGGGTGAGACCGGTCCCCGTGTCGCCGGCCGATCTGGCGAAGCATCTCCAGCGGAGTCATGTCGAGCTGGTCGATAGCGCCGTCACCGTCATCATGCAGGCCTTTCTCGATTCGCTCGATGCCGAACGCGGCGCCGCGCTGGCAAAGCTGCCCGACTGGACGACGACAGTGTCCGGAAGGAAGTTCGGGGTGGACTCCCGTTACATTTACCTTGCCGGGCTCAAGATACCTGCAGCCGTGCTGGCCCTCTTGCCGCTCCCGCAGGGGAACATTGACCAGGCGCGAGCTTATAATCACCTGATGGATCTGCGCGCCGACATCGAGCAGGCCGCGCGGAGAGCAGAAAACATGGATGAGTTCAAACGCGCTATTCGCGAAATTCGCGAACGGAAGCAGCGTGATCGTGACTTCGAACGGGCCCAGCGGGAAACTCCGCCGCCACCACCGCCTGAGAACGCTCCAACACCATGAAACTCGTTGATACCGAAGAAACCATCATTCTCGTCACCGGCACCGACATCAGGGCTGAAGAGCGCGATCGACCGCTTGCGTATCGTCTGAAAGAGGAGATTGATCGTCGCGGGGCCGGGCACGCGTTCCGGCGCGCCGTCGTGGTCGGAGATGTGTGGTACCTGGAGCATCGGATCTTTCATCTGAACCCGACGATCGCCGTCGGAGGACCCGGGGTGAACGCGGTGTCGCAGCAGTTCAGCGAGGCGCTTCCCACAGTCTGGAGCCAGGAGGATCGGGTGTTTGTTCAGGCGGAGTTCGAGGCCGAACTCAAACGCGCGAGCTTGTGGGGAATGGATACCGCAGCGACCTCGGCGGCCGTGGATGCCTTCGTGATCAACGGGTTTCTCGACGAACTTCTTACCAAAATATGGCGATGGAGGACGGGAGTGCTGGTTTGAAAAGCGGTAAGCGGTAAGCGGTAAACGGGAAGCGGGAAGCGTGCACACGTATCTCGGGCTTTCGACTAATTATCCCACTTACCACTTACCGCTTACCGCTTACCGCTCACGCATCAGACTTCTCCCATTCACCGTTCACGGTTCACCCCTTACCGGGTACAAGGGCACCCTTCTTGCCCCTTCGCCCCTCGTTCGAACTCCTCTCGCCACATCGTAAGTATCACTGAAAACGGAGCTTAGCCGTGAACGGGTCACGCCAGGTCCTGCGGATCGCCGGTGCCGCCATCCTTGCATTCTCGGGACTCACCTGCTCGTTGCGTGACGATGCGACCGGACCGGGTGCGCCCGCACTCACCGGGCTTATGGTATCCCCGGTACTTCCACCCAACTTCAGCCGCTTTGCGGTTGGCCTCGGGATCGAGCAGATCCACCTGACGCTGCAGGGACAGCAGCGGAATGTGCTGATCGACACAGTCATTGCCTTCGCTGCTACCTCGCCAAGCATTACTATCCGGCTTCCGTTGGTGCTGGCCTCGACGTCCGAGTCCCTGCTGGTCGACCTTTCCTATGAAACGCTGGCCGGTGTTCAACTTTTCACCGGACAGCAGACGGTTGTGGTGCATGCCGGAACTCCGACGATTCCCCCGCAGATCCCGATTCTTTATGTTGGTCCCGGGGCCAACGTCTACTACCTGTACGTGACGCCTTCGGACTCTATCTTCTCCTTTGGCGATACGGCATTCTTCGACGTACAGGCCTACGATTCTTCGAACCAGCTGGTCTCCGGTGTATACATCAACTGGCAGAGTGATGATCCCTCAGTGGTGGTGGACGCGCAGGGGCGGTTGCCGGTTCCCGGCACGTCGGGGTCGGCGGTGATCTATGCGCAAACGCCCAATGGAAGTTATGGCGCATCACTGGTGTACTTCTCCAAAGGGCAGGTCGCGCTGACCCCGGACTCGGTCGAGATGATTCCCGGGCGCACGCAGTACTTCAACGCCTATGGTGGTACCTACGGTTCGTATGCCTGGACGGTGAACGGAATTCCCGGTGGCGATGCCGTTGTCGGAACGGTCGATATGTACGGCACCTATAACGCCCCGAGCCAGGTTCCCATCCCCTCGACCGTGAGCGTCTGCGCGAGTGTCGCGGCGGATACAACTTGTTCGAGAATCACCCTGACGTCGCCGCCGACACCGGGCGGCGACCTGGTCGCTCTCGGCGACACCTACCTGCTGACAGATGCCGCGCTCAGTGCCCAGTCCGGCAACCGGACGCTCGGCGCTCAACTGGTGAACTACAGCGGCACTGGTGCCCGGACTGGCGGCCGGACCGTCATCTTCGATCGCGGACGGAGCGCCCCCTGCCTGAGCTCGGGTCTTTGTGCTGATTCGGCACTCAACTCTCTCACAGCCGCCATCACCGGAGCCGGCTACACGATTCAGCGCGTGGACACGGCCTCAGTCTACCGTAATATTCCTTCAGCCGTAAAAGTTATTTTCCTGTGGAACCCCTCCACCTATCTGTCGGATCGAGAGACCAACGAGCTCAAGCGCTTCGCCCGGGAAGGTGGACGCATTGTCCTGGTGGCCGATGATACCACAAGCCTTGGCGGCAGTCTCAGCAACTCTCTCAATGCTTCGAACGACGTCACTTACCGGCTGATCTCGGGAGGTATGTCCTTCTCCTACACTGACGCAGCCTGTGGCACGACCTCCGACATCACGGGGGCCGGGATCCAGAGCCACCAGTCGACCACCGGAGTGGCCACCGTCACGATGGATTGCGGGACCGAAATCAGTCCGAGCAATAACGGATATCCGCTCCTGATCATCAATCAGCAGACGGTTGGTGCGACAGCCAAGGTGGATCCATCGCACTCAGTCAATTATGGCGGCTAATATTCGAACCTGATGTCGCTGCAGCTATGGGGCAGGCGGGAGCACCGCGCCGTCCTCGCTGATGCGGGCGGCACTCACCCCGAAATCCTCCACCGAGAGCCGCCGCACAATCGTGAGTGCGGCGGCTTCGCTGTCTGGACGAGGCCCGGCCCCGGGACGCTGCTGCAGAGGTAAAGTCGGCCTGACGAAAAATCACCATTGCCTGGAGGCTCGACGTTAGGTATCGGTATTATCCCGAGCGACTGCGTGAGAGTGACCACCCGATACCCTCAGAAAATTTTCATCGCGCCATGGACCGATCCGCTCAAGCCTGTGACGCGAAGGACCGAAGCCGCTCGAGTGCCTTCTCCCGGCCGACCACCACCAGTAGCTCGTTTACCGGTTCCGATACTGTCGTGCCCGTGAGTGCGATCCGGATTGGTTGCATCGCGTCCCCGAGTTTCACATCGTGAGTGGTTGCCGCGTGCTTGAGCGCCTCGAGCGTCTTGTCCGGATTCCATTCGATGGCCGGCACCTGGTCCAGCGCATCCGCCGCGAGGCGAAGGTTCCGGGAGAAACTGTCTCCCAGCTTGGCCTGGAACTGTGTTGCCTTGTCATCGAGCACGACCCGCTGGGCATCGAGACGTACCGCCACCTGGTTGGCCACATCCAGAATTGTGCGCGAGCGCGCCTTGACGCTGTCGATCAGGGGCCGGACGTCCCGGTCGCTGGCATCGACCCCCATGCGGCCGAGCTCGCGCTCGACGGGAACCAGCAGCTCGTCCGCCGAAAGCATCGATAGATACTGACCATTCATCCATTCCAGCTTGGTGGTATCAAAGACGGCCGGCTTCTTCTGAATTCCCTCGAGAGTAAACAGGGCGATCATTTCGGGTTCGGGCATGATCTCACGATCCTCGCCCGGGGACCATCCCATCAGTGCCAGGAAGTTTCTCATTGCCGCCGGAAGTATGCCCTGGTCCTGGTAATCACCCACCGCCGTGGCGCCGTGGCGCTTGGAGAGTTTCTTACCATCCCGGCCGAGAATCATGGGCACGTGCGCAAAGACCGGCGGAGTATGGCCCAGGGCGTGGTAGAGCGCGATCTGTTTCGGCGTATTCGAGATGTGATCATCGCCCCGGATGACATGAGTAATCCGCATCTCGATATCATCGGACACGACCGCCAGATTGTAGATCGGTGTGCCATCACTCCGGAGAATCACCAGGTCGTCCAGGTCATGTCCCTGAAAACTGATCCGACCGTGGACGGCATCATTCCAGGCAATTTCCTCGTGGGGCATGAGAAACCGGATCACGCTGGGGACACCCTTCGCGATTCGATCCTCGATCTCGGGCTTTGACAGGCGGTAGCAGCGACGATCGTACCGGAACGCTTCGGATCCGGCGACGGTCGCCTTGCGCTGCGCCTCCAGCTCTTCCCTGGTGCAGAAGCAGCGGTACGCTTTGCCCCCGGCGAGCAGTCGCTCAGCGTCGGCGCGGTGGCGGTCCGTGTATCCACCCTGAAAAAATGGTCCCTCCTCCCAGGTAATGCCGAGCCAGGCCAATCCATCGAGAATGACCTGGGTGTGCGCCTCGGTGCTTCGCTCCTTGTCGGTATCTTCAATGCGAAGGATGAAAACTCCCCCGGATTTTTTCGCATACAGCCAGTTGAACAAGGCCGTACGAGCACCCCCGACGTGCAGGTAGCCGGTGGGCGACGGGGCGAAGCGAACGCGTGGCTGCATGGGGGAAGACCTGATTCTCCGAAGGATAAGAAACGGTAAACGGCGAACGGGAAGCAAGGCAGATCCCGTTCACCGTTGGCTGTTCCAGGCTACCGCGAAGCGGAGCGAGAGGGATTCGAACCCTCGATAGGAGTTTTAGACCCCTATGGCGGTTTAGCAAACCGCTGCCTTCAGCCACTCGGCCATCGCTCCAGCGAGGGGGGGAAATTGACAGCCTGCCTGAGCGAAAGCAAGCCGGGACGCGGGATTGTCATACTCTCGCGCACCACATCGCACACATCTACTGGCGCTCTCGTGCGCCAGGTCGTACTGTGCGTGGGCTTCGTCTCCCTCAAAGGCATGTCATGCGCTGGCCGATTCTCCTGAGTACCGTCCTGCTGGCGTGTTCACCAGAAGCAGAACCTCTCGCGACTGAAAGCCTCCCGGTCAACTATTTCACGATTTCTGGTTCAGTGCTGGATTCAATACTGGGAGTACCGATTGAAAATATCCGGATCCTGGTTGGAGACAGCGTGGTAACGACTGACGCATTGGGTCAATTCTCGACCCGGTACAGGGAAGGCCCTTCCTCGATTGTGATCGATGACATTCAATATGAATCGCTGACGGTCTCGCGTTACTTCAATCGGGACCAGGCCTTCATACTGCAGCTCCGCGGGCAGGCGCCATATGTCCGGTCATGCTCATTTTCCGGAGACAGTGTCTCGGCGACCATCCTGGATCTGCAGGGGAGAAAGACAATCAACCGAAGGGCCGAGTCATTTCTGGTAGCCCGCATTCGACAGACGGAAGTGCAAAACGATGGCAATTTCTGGCATTGGAATCCAGTGGACAACTTCACCTGGCGAACCAACGTTCCTCTCGGCAGTATCGCGGACAGCGTGGACTGGCGACTCGAGGATGCCGACGGAAACGCCCGGATCACCCGGTGTGTGAACCAGTCCGTGCCGTGCGCCGCATGCGGAAAGCGTCACTGATTCGGGAGAGGTGAGGCTGGAAAAAAGAGCGGGCCGGCGGGAGGTTTGACCTCCCGCCTTTCCTATTGGCAGGAACGGCGTGGGTGAGATTCGAACTCACGGAAGAGTCTCCCCTTCGGCGGTTTTCAAGACCGCTGCCTTAAACCACTCGGCCACCACGCCTTGGCGCCCTGAATGTAGCGGCGCAGGTGACCTGACGACACGGCTCATGGTTGGTGCGGGTTCACCCTGTTCTCCGGCGAAGAATCCTGGCTAAGTAGGAATATTCACCTTCCAGTCCGGCGACAAGCACGCTACACCCAGGAGAGACTTTTCAACAAAACGGCTGATCTAGTTTGGTTCATGAATCATGTAAGTGTTTGATTGTAATGCGTTAAGGCGAATCCTACGCGCGTGCAGCCAGCCTCCTTGGGAATCAAAATTCCCCGTCTGTGTCACCTGTCCATAGCAGGATTATCAAATTTTCGGAATTGTCACTTGACTTGGTGACTGCCAGTCATATCTTAACCGCCGGTCGAATTGCTAAACGGGAATTATGGGGATACCAGAACGCAAAGAACGCGAGTTTCAAAGGCGCGAACAGGAAATCCTGGACGCCGCCCTTTTCTTGTTCAAGAGAGAAGACTGGCAGTCGGTGACGATCGAGGAAATCGCCCAGTCCGCCGAGATCGGGAAGGGAACTGTCTACAAGCATTTCCCCAGCAAAGAAGACATCTACGCGCGCCTCGCCCTGGATTTCAATCGCCGGCTCCTGGAGCGGCTTCGTGCGATCAGTCCTGCGCTGGACGTCATGGGTCGCCTGCGTGCCGTCATACGAGCCTTCTGGGATTTTCACCTTGAAAGCCAGGACTATCACAGGCTGGTCCAGTACTGCAGCCGGGAAGATTTCCGCCTGAACATCAGCGAAGAAACGCGGGGTATGATCCGCAGTCTGGATGAAGAGTTCAACACCCTGGTGACCTCATTGGTCCAGGAGGGCACGGCCCAGGGACTCTTTCCCCGGGACAAATCGATCGAGGTCCTCCTCTTCGGTGCGCAGGCGGCGCTGTTCGGGGCGATACAGCTGGTCTGGAGTGGATGCCACCGGCTGGCAAATCCCGGGGATTACCGGGAAGAGATCACTGATTTTATCATTGCCGGTCTCATGCATGGTCACGCAGGGATCGGGCACACGGTAAGTATCACACAGCAGGCGACAGATTGATGAGGCGAGCGGCGCGCCGGGGAGCTGGAATCGTGGGAATGGGGTCGACATTGAGTGTAACAGCCAGACAACGAATTACAGGGGAGTTCTTCCGGCGCGCACCCGTGCTGATGATGAGCGTCCTGCTGCTCAGTACCGCGAGTCTGTCGAGAGCATCGGCGCAGGTTCCGGATTCCGCCATGCACCTTTCGCTGGGTGATGCGCTCAACCGCGCCGAGCATGCCAGCGAAGCGATCGGGATTGCCCGTGCTGGAATACAGCGGGCTCGGGGTCAGCAGGCCCAGGCCCGGAGCGGATATTTCCCTCAGATCAACGGGAGCGCCACATACACCCGTACCATTCGAAGCCAGTTTTCCAGTCTCCAGTCGGGAACTGATACCACGACGCCGGCTCCGGGCTGCCGACCTTTCAGCCCGGATCCTGGCCTTCCTGTCGGAGAACGTGTCGATTCGCTCGAGTCGGCACTTCAGTGCCTCTCCAATGCCGATCCTTTTACTGCCTTCCGCAATCTGCCGTTTGGCCGTGAGCATCAGTACAATCTCGGCCTCTCGCTCTCCCAGACAATTTTTGATCGCCGGCTTGGTGGTCAGACCAAGACTGCTTCTGCGGCCCGCCAGATCGCGGAAATTGGTCTTGATGCCCAGCAGGCGCAGGTAGTGGTAGACGTCACGGCCGCATACTACGATGCCATTCTGAGCGATCGACTGCTCGGGATTGCGGAAAGTACGCTGGAGCAGGCGGAGCGGACGCTGCACGATGTCCGGGCAGCGAAAGAAGTCGGCAATCAGCCGGAATTCGAACTGTTGCGGGCACAGGTCACCCGGGACAATCAACGTCCACTGGTCATTCAGCGCCGGACCAATCGCGATCTCGCCTATCTGCGACTCAAGCAGCTGCTCGACCTGCCGCTCACCGCGCCGCTCACATTGACGACCGAGCTTGGAGATACGACCAGGATTGCACCGCCGCCCAGTGTGACCGAGCTGGTCGAGGCGGCTGACACGAGCGTGGACTCGAGAGCGCCGGTCCGCCAGGCCTCCGAGGTGGTTCGCGGAGCCGAGGGAAGGCAGCAGGTCGCGAGTGGACAGCAGCTCCCCGCGCTCAGGCTTTC
>JBDTQP010000080.1:0-12334 GCA_039932125.1 Gemmatimonadota bacterium | reverse complement strand
GCGAGTCGCGAGCGAATTCTTCGCATTTCTCCCTGATCATGCTGGTGCACTGCGGTGCACCCTCTCGCAAAGCCGTGCTCCCGCATCACCTTGCTGACTCCCTCCTGGCGGGCACACAAACTGCCGCGTTCGCAACAGATCGCCGCTACGCAACATTCAGCAGGTTCGCATCTTCGTCACTCCCCATCGGAGAAACACCATGCGCCTTCTCAAGGCGGGTCTGGCCGTGATCGGCCTCGCCATTCTCCTGGACACACCAGCGCTGAGTGCGCAGGAGAATCGACAGTTTTCCCCAGTCTCGCGCGCCGGCTCGTCTGCCGCCCGGCGCAGCGGATTCTGGTTTGGTGGCGGACTCGCCAGTGCCAGGGCCGACGTCAATTGCAATATCTGCGTGAACGATCCGAAGAGCGAAATGTCGGCGAATCTGAACGGCGGACTTAGCCTCACGCCGGGGCTGCTGCTGGGCCTCGAGGGCACCGGCGCCGTCAACAGCGAAGATGGTGTGGATGAGCGATACGTCGCCTTCAGCGTGATTGTCTACAGCTATCCGATGGGGAAGGGTCTCTTTCTCAAGGGCGGGTTGGGGCTGATCGACTATCGGGCGCATGACGACGTGGACGAGTTCACCTCTCGTCCCCTGATGGCGCAGATCGGAGGAGGCTATGAAGTCCATGTGGCATCGAACATCTCGGTGCTGCCCTACATCAACCTCCTGGCCTCTTCCAAAGGCGATCTCGACTTCAACGGAACCAGGGTGACGGACGACGTCAGCTTCACGCTGCTGCAGTTCGGCGTGGGAGTGACGTTTCGCTGATCGCTTCTTCGACCTCTCGAGGACCTATGCCGCTTTCGTATTTTCGCCGTCTCGCTCCGCTGGCTCTGGTACCCGGCGCCGTGCTCCTGGTCATGTCCTGTGGTGATGGCTCCGGCCCCGTGGCCGCGAACGGACCGAGCATGGCATTTGGGACCTGGGTTCCCGGACCAGGTGACACCTGCACCCCGGCGATCCACGACCGTTACGCCGTCGTCGGCACTGATGGTAAGCTCTACCCGACGTGGCACCCGCCGGTGGATCCCGCGACCGGCTGCACCTTCGGCCATGAGCACGGGCGCGATCCGCGAGGGTCGCATCTGTATAACAAGGTCGGGCCGATTCCGTTTGGCCTCGCCAACGAGGCGCTGGACGCCTGGGATCCGGCCGGTATGCGGCACGAGGATCATGTGGGACACAAGATTGAATGGGAGAATGACGTGGTGTTCAGGATCGAGGATGGGATCTCCTCTCACCTGATCCAGATTACCTGTGACGTCATGACCAAGCTGCATCAGGGAACCCATTCGAAGGACGCATTTACCAACAACCTCCACGAACTGGTCTATCACATCCGCTGCACCGATCGCACCGAGCTCGATATCACGGTGATGGCGGCGATCGGCACGCCAGGTGAGTTCACGGTCTCCTGCGACAACAACACCCATGTCACGGTCGGTCCCGCCACGCCGGCCAGCTCGCCGAGAGGCGGTGGTCAGCGCCTCATTCCCGATCGAAGCTGCATTGATGCTTTCGTGCTGCGGCCGCCGGGGAACAACTCGGATTTCAACGCGCTGCGGGAGAGCTGGCAGACGTCGGTTGGCATCCAGACTGAAAGCGGCGACAACATCGCTTTCATCAATCCGTACTTCCAGGTGTTTGCGCCGAGCCGGTTCTACGATGCGGCGCTTGCAGGAGGCGTCGGTCGAATTATGGATACCTGCTACGAGACCGGCCCCGCGGGCGAGACCGCGCAGGGCGGCGCCTGTGCACAGTCCACGAGCAACGGGCAACTTCCCGGTTTGCCGTTCGACGATCCGCGCGTGGTGTTCAATGGCTCCCGCCGGTTCGTGGACATCAACAGCAATCACATCGACAATGCGCATGGTGCAGAGATCTGGTTCACCGATCCTTTCGGCCATCACGGCCGGGCGGCTCCGTTTGCGGGATCGGTTCGCCAGTTCGTCGCCAGTATCCGGAACGATTATGGGTTTGATGTCTCGGGACCGAGCATGGGCAGCACTCGAAACTATGGGGGGAGTGGAGTGCACGCCCCCAATTGACGGTGGAATAAGCAAGGCAGGAAAAGGAGAGGCGGCGGTCTACAGGGCGGCTGGAAAACCGCTCTGAATGCTGCTGCCCTCCTCAAGCTTACCCCCCACCGCTCACTCCCCTATCTTTGCCTGCATCCAACATCCTTTCCCCCCAGGCTGAGATCCCCTTCCTCATGTCCAGCGTCGTCCGTGGTCTTCTGCCTGCCATTGCTCTGCTCGCCCTCTCGCGCCCGCTGATCGCACAGGATGATCCTCGTCCAGTCCCCCAGGAAATCAGGCGAATCCAGGCGGCCGCCCGGGCGACGTTCAGCGGCGACAACGCGATGGAGACGGTGGCTTTTGTCGAGCGCTACTTTCGCGTGCCGGGAAACACCGGATTCAATGCCAGCATCACCCAGGTAGCCGGCATTCTCGATCACGCGGGCTTCGTAGTCGAGGGTCGAGCACGGCCCACCGACCGGCTGGTGTATCGCATCGAGCATCGTCCCATGACCCACCCCACCTGGGAGCCCGAGAGTGCATCGGTCTTCGTCAAAGGCTCGGCCACACCTCTGGAAGTGTTCGCGACCAATCGCAACATGATGACGATCAACTCGTTTTCGACACCAGTCGGCGGGGTCGAGGCCGAGGTTGTCTACGTCGGGGCCGGTCGCCCGGAGGATTGGCAGGGGAAGGACGTCAGAGGCAAGATCGTGTTTGGGGAGACTGGCATCGGGCGGTTGTTTCATGACGCCGTCGTCACCCGCGGGGCGGCCGGTGTGCTCGCCTATGCCATGCCGGCCTACACAAAACCAGAGATCAATCGCACATCGATTCAGTTCAGCGCGATTCCCTATGACTCAACGCATGCCAGCTGGGGCATTCTGCTTACATACGACGCCAGGACCGCGCTCAAACAGGCGCTGGTAGCCGGCCCGGTTCGGCTCAAGGTGCAGACCTTTTCCCGCATCTACCAGGCGGAGGAGCTGACACTCGTCGCGGAAATCCGTGGTGCGGTCATCCCCGGGGAGCGCTTTGTCTTCAGCGCCCACGTCCAGGAACCGGGCGCCAACGACAATGCATCTGGTGTCGGCACGCTGGCCGAGGTGGCACGCTCGATGGCGGCGATGATGCGAGCCGGCGATCTCAATCCGGCGCGGACGGTCACGTTTATCTGGGGTGACGAGATCCGGGCAACGGAGCGTTTTCTCCAGGAGAATCCGGTCCGGACGCAGGGTGTGCGGTGGGGCTTGTCACTCGACATGGTGGGGGAAAACACCCAGCTCACCGGCGGCACCTTTCTCATCGAGAAAATGCCCGATCCTTCCGCCGTCTGGACACGGGGCGAGGATCACCATACGGAATGGGGCGGCTCTCCGCTCAAGGTCGAAGACCTTCGGCCGCACTACTACAATGATTTTGTGCTGAATCGCGCGCTGGACCAGGCCGCAGGCACCGGCTGGGTGGTGCGCACCAATCCCTACGAGGGTGGAAGCGATCACACGCCGTTTCTCGATGCCAGAAAGCCCGGGCTCCTGCTCTGGCACTTCACCGATCAGTTCTATCATACGGATAACGACCGGCTGGACAAGGTGTCCGCGCAGACGATGACCAACGTAGGCGTGGTGTCGACCGTTGTTGCGGCCACACTGGCTTCAGCGGACAGCGCCATCGCCCTCCTCGTCGTCAACGAAACGGAACGCGCCGCTCTCGCACGGCTGGCCGTTGAATTTGACCTTAGCAGGAAAGCGATAGCCGATGGCGGCAAGCTCGAGCAGGAGGTCGAAATCATCCAGACCTGGACCGAGTGGTATGATGGTGCGATTCAGCTGGCCAGAGATCTGGAGGTTGGTGGCCCATCGTCCGCAACCGAGAATGCGATACAGGTGGCCGTGAAAGCGGTGGACAATGCGGGTTTGAACTACCTGGCCAGGCTCAGCAGATGACCTGCTGGCGTGTAGTGCGAGCAGTGATACAGACACTCAAGGAGTCCTGATTATGGCGGAAGTGAAACCAGTCGCGGTACCTCCGATTGCTGGTCGCGGATACGCGCATCCCGAGGTGCTGGTCTCTACCCAATGGGTAGCCGATCATCTGAGTGACCCCGCCGTTCGCATTCTCGAATCAAACGAGGACCTCCTGCTGTACGAAACCGGGCACATTCCCGGCGCCGTCAAGATCGACTGGGTCACCCAGCTCAACGATCCGCTCACCCGGGATTATCTGAACAACGAGCAGCTCCAGGCCTTGCTCTGTTCCATGGGCATCAGCCAGGATACCACGATCGTGCTGTATGGCGATAAGAACAACTGGTGGGCGACCTATTCGCTCTGGGTGTTCCGGCTCTTCGGTATCGACAAACTCCGGATCATGGACGGAGGCCGGGCGCTCTGGGAAAAAGAGGGACGCGAACTGACCCGGGACCTTCCGCGCCACGGCGAGGGAAATATCCGGGTCGGGCCCCGCGACGATTCAGGGGATCGGGCGTTTCGGGATGAGGTGCTGGCGCACGTGAAGGCAAACAAGCCGCTCGTCGATGTGCGGAGCCCCGAAGAGTTCCGGGGCGAGCGGATGCACATGCCGGATTATCCCAATGAAGGCGCTCTGCGCGGCGGCCATATTCCCGGGGCGAGAAGCATTCCCTGGGGCCGGGCAATCAACCCGGAAACACACACCTTCCGCCCCGCAGCCGAGCTCAGGACTATTTACCTGGAAGAGAACGGCCTCAAGCCCGGTGACGACGTGGTCGCCTACTGCCGAATCGGCGAACGCTCCTCCCATTCATGGTTCGCGCTCACCTATCTGCTGGGCTTCGATAAGGTCCGGAACTACGACGGATCATGGACCGAGTGGGGGAACTCCGTTCGGGTTCCGATCGAAAAGCCGTAGCGCACTCCGCAGATTCAAAGCGTTTGGTTATCCGCAGATTACGCAGATTCACACAGATTGATGCCGGATGGACCAGTATTCCGACAGGATTTAATTGTTTGTTGTTGCCAACTATGAATCGGCGTTGAATATCGTTTCAATAAGTCATGCAGACAAAAGCATTCAACAGCTTGTGCGTCAGCATTCAGGAAGGATCCCTCCGGTTTCACGGACAGAAATGACACGACAAGAAAAGTGATTGCTGCAGAGTTGCCGGGAAGTGCTCGATCAATCTGAGTGAATCTGCGGATAGACCTTTTAATAAATCATACGGACAAAGATCAATCGACAGCTTTACGGCTAAGCAGTTCGAGGGCGGCTTGTCTGGGGTCACTGTTGGGGCAGGGAGGGCACGGAGAAGAGTTGTCCGCAGATTACGCAGATTCACGCAGATTGATGCCGGATGGACCAGTATTCCGACAGGATTTACGTTTTGTTTGTTGCCAACTATGAATCGGAATTGAATATCGTTTTAATAAATCATACAGCCAAAAGCCATTCAACAGCTTATCGCTTAAGCAGTTCATCAAGGATCTGCCTGGGTTTCACGGATAGGAATGACAGAAGAGTGGTTTCCTGCAGAGATCCCCGGAAGTACTCGATCAATCTGTGTGAATCTGCGTAATCTGCGGATAAATGTTTGTCAGCTCTTCCGATCGCTGACTCAGAGCCTTGCCGCGATACTCTTGACTCGCTGAACGACGGCGCTCAGCCCCTGCATACGGGTCATGCCGAGTGTCTCGGTGAGCTGGAGCTGGTCGAGCAGATCGCTGGGGATGGCTTTGACGTCTTCCGGTGTGGTTCCGTTCAATCCCCTGATGAGCATCGATACGAATCCCCGAACGGTGGGGGCTTCGCGCGGCACGTCCGCGTAGAGCTGGAACGCGCCGTCTACCAGTTCACCAAAGAGGAAGACCGGCGTCTGGCACTCGGTGACCCGGTTCATGCCCTTGTCGCGGGCTTCCGCGAATCGTTCCGGAAGTGGTGGAAGCCGTTCGGAGAGGTCCAGGAGCATCTCGAGCCGGGTATTACGGTCGGTGCGTTGAAACCGTTTGACGATGGAGTCGAGTGATGGCATGGGGGAAAGTTACACCGGTTCCTGCCCGTCGATGAGAAGCTCTCACCATGGAATCACGGAGACTCGCACAGAGAACGGCAACAGCTTACCGCAAAGGCGCAGAGACACGCAAAGGGATTGGTGATGCCTTGAGATATGTGTTTGTTGGTTTGAAAAGCAGTGTTCCTGCCATTCATTGGCGGGAAGAAAAATGGTGCTCCCACGCCAGTTACTTTTGCTGTTAAAACAAAACAAAGGGGTCCTCATGGTTTGGCGGACCTCTTTGCGCTTCTTCGCGAGCTTTGCGCCTTTGCGGTAAAGCTGTTGCCGTTCTCCGTGCGAGCCTCCGTCGTTTCCGTGACCCCGTGGTGACGCTCAGGGCCTATTGACTCCTCTGCTCCGCACTTAGGGCAGAAGAGAAATACTCACTCTACGGCGAGAGTAGCTCTGCCTCGTCGCCTTTGATCAGTGATGGCGTGATTACGATCGATGGGCGGGTGGCGTCGGCCAGCCGATTGTCCCCCGCGAGCTGACGCAAGGCGGAAGACTCTCGATGCAGTGCCTCCACATCCATGCCGAGGTAATGGGGCCCGTATCTGTCGAGGATTGGAGTTGCCTTGGCAAGCTGAGCTCTGACCCCGGCGGCGTTGCCCCGCTGGCAATGCACCCAGGCACTGGCATAGAGGATCAGCCCATGATAGAACTCGCTTCGCGTACGGCGCCATTCGCTTTCCAGCACTTCATGGCTCTCCCAATACCGCCCGGCGTTAAATTGGGCGACGAAATCGTGGAGGATGGCCGGTGCGTTCATCGTGCCCCCTGCTCGATCTCGCGAGCCTCGAGGAGTGCTGGGATAACCTCGCCGGCGTGACCGCTGAGCCGATAATTGGCGATGTCATCGAACGCAGTCGGGTTTGGATCCACCACGATGATAGAAGCTCCGGCTTCACGGGCCCGAAAGACCAATCCGGCGGCTGGATAGACCTCGCCCCGCGTCCCGATAACGAGGCAGACCTGGGCTTCACGCGCTGCGGATTCAGCCATCATGATCTCGCGTTGAGGTAAAGACTCTCCAAACCAGACAACATCGGGACGGAGAAGTCCCCTGCAACCATCACAGCAGGGCAGGGCATCTATTGTAGCGGCGTTGATCATCTGCCGAGAATCAGTCTCAGAGCCGCAGCCCGTGCAGCGGGTCCGGAAAATGGAACCGTGGAGCCGGACTGGCATGGCGGGGGAGGGATTACAATCTCCCGAAGCATCCCGAGCGGCACGTTCGTGAAGTCCATCCACGTTCTGGGTCACCAGGGTGGCGCCTGGGGTTACCAGGAGCCAGCGGGCCAGGGCCTCGTGAGCCGGATTGGGAGCACAGCGCTCGACCAGGTTGCGTCGCCAGCCATACCACTCCCAGACGAGCCGCGGGTCCCTTGAGAAGGCCCCGGGCGTGGCCAGATCCTCCGCGCGGTAGTTCTGCCAGAGTCCGCCCGGGCCCCGGAATGTGGGGACTCCAGATTCCGCGCTAATTCCTGCACCGGTAAGAATCAGGACCCTAGATGCGGCTTCGATTGTTTGCCTTGCGTGGCCTGTGGATTGCCCAGTAATGGTTGCCTCTCAGTCGGTTACGCTGTCAGCCAATCAGTCGGTTCGTTTTGCTAACCGGTTGTCCCTGTTGCAGTAAGTACTCGCTGGGTTATATTCTCGCCTCCTCCTGTCTGACCAGTTTCTGGAGATCTACATCGTGCGTATTCTGCGGGACTGGAAGGCCTTCGCCTTCCTTGGATCGGCTTTTGGCCTGGCATTGGTGCTGCTTTTTGCGCTTGCGCGTCCGGTGGGTGGGCGAGTCTCAGTGGCAACCCCTGTCGTATTCCACCCCGTCAGCCGCGTGGAAAAAGCCGGCGACGCGGAAACCGCATCGTTCTCCGTGCGGGTGAAGGGTGAGAATATCCCCTACCGTGTCTTTGGACTCTTCCTCCTGCCCGGTGAGCGGATCCTGGTTCAGATTGCCAAGGACTCCCCGGGTGCTTTCGAAGTGATCGCCTCTCAGGGCCAGATTGAATCGGCGGCGCCGGACGGATGGAACTGGACCGCCCCGAATACCCGGGGACTCTATCCTATCCAGGTCATCGATCATATCTCCAACGACACCATGACGCTGAACGCGTTTGTCCTGGTGCCCTACGAGCGGCAGGAGACGCTCGATGGGTACCGCATCGGCCGGTATCAGCAGGTGGGCAGGGCGTCCAGCAATCCGGAATATGCCGTGCCGGAAGGATTCATCGAGGTGACTGAGGCCAACCTGGCCACTCACATCGCGCCGCATTTTACGCTGGGCCAATTCGTGGGCAAACAGGCCAGCTCCTTCCCCAAATATCTCGTGCTTCAGGAAAAGTTGCTGCTCAAGCTCGAGCTGCTGCTCGACTCGGTCCAGGCCCGGGGAATTCACGCGACGACCTTCCGGGTGATGAGCGGCTATCGCACGCCGTTCTACAATCGCTCGATTGGGAACAAGACGGCATACAGTCGCCACCTGTACGGCGATGCAGCCGATATTTTCATCGATGAGAACGGCGATGGCAGCATGGACGACCTGAACGGCGATCATCGGGTCAACCGGGCTGACGCGGAATACCTCGCCCGGGTCGTCTCCCAGGTCCAGGAGACCTCTTCCTTCAAACGATTCATCGGCGGACTGGGACTCTATCGCAGTAAGTCGAACCATGGACCGTTCATTCACGTTGACGTTCGAGGTGTGCCGATTCGCTGGGACGAGTAATCATCCTGGCTGGAACAAAGTAAGGTGGAGTGACCGGCTGGTCGCTCCACCTTTTTGCGTATCGCGTATCGTGTATCGAAAACTGCAAAGTGCTGGTTTCGCTCTGTCGGTATCCTCACTTCTCGCGAAGCGCAGTCCTGCTTAGACACGAAACGCGAAAGCAAAGAAAAAGGCAGAATAAGGGCACCGGTTGTTGCTATGACAAGTGTCTTCTGGAGCCGCAACTCTACTCTTCACACGCTCTTTCGCGTTTGAAGACCCGACCAGTGCTACATGTTTTCGACCATCGCCTTGCCGAATTCGCTGGTCTTGAGAACCGTCGCGCCTTCCATCAGCCGCTCGAAGTCGTAGGTCACCCGCTTCTGCAGGATCGTTTTCTCCAGCGAGCTGACTATGAGATCGGCCGCCTCGTTCCAGCCCATGTGGCGGAGCATCATCTCCCCGGAGAGAATGACCGAGCCGGGATTCACCTTGTCCTGGCCGGCGTACTTGGGGGCGGTGCCATGGGTGGCCTCGAAGATGGCGTGGCCGGTGAGATAGTTGATGTTCGCCCCCGGAGCGATGCCAATCCCTCCGACCTGTGCGGCGAGCGCGTCCGAGATATAGTCTCCATTCAGATTCATGGTAGCGATGACGTCATACTCGGCCGGCCGAGTCAGGATCTGCTGGAGAAACGCATCCGCGATGACATCCTTGACGACAATCCCATCCGGCAGCTGGCTCCACGGTCCGCCGTCGATCGGCCGGGCACCGTATTCTTCGCGGGCAACCGCGTATCCCCAATCTCGAAAGCCGCCCTCGGTGTACTTCATGATGTTGCCCTTGTGAACCAGGGTCACGCTTTTCTGCCCGGTGCGAATGGCGTAATCAAACGCGGAGCGGACCAGGCGCTTGGTCCCTTCTTCCGAAATGGGCTTGATGCCGATCGCGCTGGTGGCGGGGAACCTGATCGTGGCGCCCATCTGCCCCTGGAGAAATTCGATCACCTTCTTCGCCTCGGCCGTCTCCGCGCGATATTCGATTCCGGCATAGATATCTTCCGTGTTCTCCCGGAAGATGACCATGTCGACTTCCTCGGGTCGCTTGACTGGGGAGGGGACCCCGCGAAACCAGCGCACCGGCCGGACGCAGGCGTAGAGGTCGAGCTTCTGGCGCAGGGTGACGTTGAGGGACCGGAATCCACCACCGACCGGGGTTGTGAGCGGGCCCTTGATCGCGACCAGGTGGTGATCGATGGCCTTGAGCGTGTCATCGGGAAGCCAGTTGTCCAGCTGGTTCTTGGATTTTTCTCCCGCCAGCACCTCGAACCAGGCAATTTTCCGTTTGCCGCCATACGCCCGGGCAACCGCACCATCGAAAACGTACTGCGAAGCTCGCCAGATATCCGGACCGGTGCCGTCTCCCTCGATGAATGGAATCACCGGATGATCGGGAACCTGGAGTCGCCCGCCCGTCATGGTGATGGTGTCGCCGCTGGTGGGTCCCTTGAGCGTGTCGTACCTGGGCTGAGCCATGTTGTCCTGTTGGGGGTGATTGAGGGACACAAAGTTAGCAGGGACTGGTGGATAGTGAATAGTGGATGGTGGATTGATGCCTGGGAATTCTGGATCTGTCCCGATATGGTCCGTGTTGCCCAGCCACTAACTCCGGTTGGTCTTTCCTGAATTCTGCAGATTGGTCAATGTGGAGCACGAAGGAAGCAAGCGACCGACCTACCCTGAATGTTGTGTGATGGTCATACTTCGAGGACGAAGGGCAAAAACAGAGGGCTTGTCCACTATCCACTAACCACAAACCACTATTCACTATGCACTATCCACCATCACTGTATGACTGAGCTTGCGTTGGACGCAGCAGCAGCAATTCAGACTGCCTATCTCGGATACCACGCGCGGTTCACCGCGATCACAAGGCGCGCGCGCGGGCGTTTTGAGATGCGCGAGTGGCGAGAGGCGCAGCAGGATGCCGTGGAACGGTTGACGCTCTATCGGGCAGTGCTGGATGAGACAGTGGTGCTCCTCGAAGCCATGGTCGGTGGCAACCTTCGGAATGCCTTTTTCTGGCACAATGTGAAGGCGGTGCATGCTCGTGTGAGTGAGCGGCGGCAAGACACGGGGCTCGCTCATACTTTCTTCAATTCGGTCACCCGACGAATCTTTACCACGGTCGGCGTCGACCCCCATATCGAGTATGTGGAATCACTGCTCGAATCGAGAGGAAGCAATGATGCAAGCGAGCCGCCCTACTGGACGTTCAAGGGCGATCGCGCCGTGCCTGCCCTGGTGACGGATATTTTCGCGAGTCTGCCATTCCGCCCGGAATTCGAGGACCTCTCCGCGGATGCGGCGGCGGCAGCCCGGGCGATCGAGCTGGAGATCGTGAGCATTGGGGCACCCCTCGAGGTTATTGAAATACTGCCGCCTATTTTCTACCGGGGTACCGCTGCGTACGTCGTCGGACGGATGCGGGCGGGCAATCGGGTCGTTCCGCTCCTGTTCGCATTTCTCCACCCGGAGGCCGGCATCGTGACCGACGCGGTGTTGACCCGGGAAGATGATGTCAGCATCGTGTTCAGTTTCACTCGTTCGTATTTCCATGTGGAAGTGGACCGGCCGCAGC
Source organism: Gemmatimonadota bacterium (assembly GCA_039932125.1). Classification (GTDB taxonomy): domain Bacteria; phylum Gemmatimonadota; class Gemmatimonadetes; order Gemmatimonadales; family GWC2-71-9; genus DASYPP01. The sequence continues at coordinate 893 of JBDTQP010000080.1, read as the reverse complement.
TCACCATTGATTTCCTTCGTTCCATCATGCCGCAGAAACCGGTCGACGAGCTGTATACCGCACTGGGCTACAACAAACACGGGAAGACGGTTTTCTATCGAAACCTGATGCAGCACCTCGCCACCGGCGATACTCGTTTCGAGATCGCCCAGGGCGAGCCCGGCCTCGTCATGGCGGTGTTTGCCTTACCATCATTCAACACGGTCTTCAAGGTCATCCGAGACCGGTTTGGCCAGCCCAAGACCACGACCCGAGAATCGGTCCTCTCGAAGTACCACCTGGTGTTCGTCCACGATCGGGTGGGGCGTCTCGCGGATGCGCAGGAGTTCGAGTACCTCGAGTTTGCCCGCTCGCAGTTCGTCCCGGCGGTGCTCGACGAATTGGCCCGGGAGACGCGGAGCAGCATCCGGATCGAGGGTGACCGCGTGATCATCCGTCACCTGTATACCGAACGCCGAGTCGTGCCGCTGAACCTTTTTCTCAGGAGCGCCGCGCCGGAGGCAGCCGTCGACGCGATCATCGATTACGGCAACGCGATTAAGGAGCTTGCCGCCGCCAACATCTTTACCGGGGACATGCTGCTCAAGAATTTCGGGGTGACTCGGCACGGACGCGTGATCTTCTACGACTACGATGAGCTGTGCCTGCTCACCGAGTGCAATTTCCGGTCGATTCCGGAGACGGATGATCCCGAGCTCGAGATGTCGGCTGACCCGTGGTTCCCGGTCGGGGAGCGCGATGTCTTCCCCCAGGAGTTCCGGTCGTTCTTTGTGCTGCCTGGCGCGCTGGGAGAGGCGTTTCTCAAGCATCATGCGGATCTCATGGAAGTGGCGTTCTGGCAGCGAATGCAGGTGAAAGCAGCGGGAGATGTGCTCGAGGTGTTGCCCTACCGG
>JBDTQP010000079.1:0-12757 GCA_039932125.1 Gemmatimonadota bacterium | reverse complement strand
CCTTTGCGGTAATGCAGTTGCGAGCGAGGAATGATGCTTTTGCAGCAGCCTGTTAGAATACACAGATGGAGTGAGCAGTTGTCTGGCTTGAAGTCACCCCGAACACCACCGAACCCATGAAGCTCGAAATCGCGATTACGATAGTCCTCGGGGTATCCCTGGCCTGCTCTCAGCCAAAACCGAATGAGAACGCAATCACGACACCGATCACTGGTATTGCGTGGAAGCTGGTTGAGCTTGGCGGCAATCCAGCGCCCGCTGGCTCGCAGGCGAAGCCGGTGACGCTTCAGCTGTTGGATTCCGAGCGGCGCGCCAGCGGATTTGCCGGGTGCAACCAGTATTCGTCCGCTTATGAAATGGAAGGCACAACACTGCACTTTACTCCGGCCATCAGCACTAAAATGGCCTGTGAGGCAGGCATGGCTCTGGAGCAGGCCTACCTGAAGGCGTTCGAGGAGGCCAGGAAGTACCGGCAGACCACCAATGGCCTAGAGCTCATCGGCGACAATGACCAGGTCATCGCTCGTTTTGAGAAGCCCTGATGGCAATGCGTGCGGCATTCACCATCCGGCGGGCTATGCCGGATGACGCTGGGATGCTGTCGGTGTTTGGCGGGCGGGTCTTTCGCGAGTTCTTCGGACCGGACAATACCCCGGCCGATATCATCGCCCATGTCGCCGCGACCTACTCCCCCGAAATCCAGCGCCGGGAGCTGCTGGATCCGGAAATGTGCACCTTCGTTGCCGTAAGCGGCGAGGAGCCGATTGGCTATGCCCATCTCCGTAAGGCGCGGGCTCCTGGCGATAGCAGCGCGGAGAGTCCGATCGAGCTTGAGCGGTTTTATGTCGATGGCGCGTGGCACGGAAAGGGTGTCGCCCAGGCACTCATGGAGGAATCAGTTACCCATATGGCCGCAAAGGGCGCTGATGCCATCTGGCTCAGCGTCTGGGAGCGGAACTCGCGAGCCATCGCCTTTTACGGCAAAATGGGATTCATTCAGTCCGGACGGAAATTTTTCTGGGTCGGATCGGATCGGCAGAACGACTATATCATGTCGCGCGCGCTGCAAAAGGCCGTTTCCATATAATGATCGCTGCAGTAGAACTCTCACCTGGCAGGACGGTGCATGTCCCCTGAAACAATTGTCATCACTGGTGCAAGCTCAGGAATAGGCGCCGCCCTGGCGGTCCGGCTCGGCCGCGAAGGGCATCGACTCGTGCTGGCCGCACGAAGGGTCCCGGAGCTCAACGGGGTTGCCGAGTCGGCGCGATCGCAGGGCGCAGCCGATGTTCTCGTGGTGCCGACCGATGTTACCTGCCGGGCCGACGTAGACCGTTTGCGCGACCAGGCGGTGGCGCATGCGGGCGGCTTCCGTGTCTGGGTGAACAACGCCGGGCAGGGCATTTCGCGATCGGTGCTCGACCTGACAGATGAGGATGTCGACCAGGTCATGGCAATCAATCTCAAGTCGGCCCTGTACGGGATGCAGGCGGCCGTCGCGCACTTCAAGGAACGAGGGTCCGGCCATGTGATCAATATCTCGTCCTTCCTGGGACGAGTCCCCGTTGCTCCAGTCCGTTCCATTTACAGCGCAGCCAAAGCGGCGCTCAACTCGCTCACCGCGAACCTGCGAATGGACCTCGCACAATCTCATCCCAACATTCACATCTCGCTGGTCATGCCCGGCGTTGTGAAGACCGACTTCGCCAGGAATGCACTCGGCACACCACCGGCGTCTGGCGGTCCACCCCCGGTCTTCCCGCCGGGAGCCGGGCCGCAAACGGTCGATGAGGCGATAGCGCCCATCGTGATGCTGATCGAACATCCCGTCCCCGAGATTTATACCAATCCCGTGCTTGGCGACCTCGTTCGTCGTTACTACACAGACGTGGCCGCCTTTGAGCAGCAGGGCCCGCCACCGGCTCCCTGATGGACATACCCGCAGGACGCCACATCGACGCCCACTGATCCGCTCATGAGAACAGCCTTCCTGATCTTTCTTGCCTCGAGTGCGCTCGCCTGTTCTCCATCGCCATCAGCCGACCCGACTGACAACGCTGCGCGCCTGCCGACCGGAAAATTACTCGACCCCGCTGGTGCGGTGTATGCCATTGGCCAGATGCCGCTCGCCATGGTTCGATCCCCGAACGGCCGGCGTATCGTCGTGCTGCTCAATGGTTATCGTGAGCAGGGCATCGAGGTTATCGATCTCGACGGTCGTATCGTTCAGACCATCAGCCAGGAAGCCGCCTTCATCGGCCTGGCATTTTCACCGGATGGCAAAGCGCTCTACGCGTCGGGTGGGAACCAGGATGTGATCTATCGTTATGCCTGGCAGGGCGACAGCGCAGTTCTCCGCGACAGCCTGGTCCTCGCCGTCAGAGAAAAAAACGGGAACGCGACCCACTACCCCGCCGGTATCGCGGTGAGCCAGGATGGCGCACGCGTGTTTGTCGCGGAGAATCTTGCGGACTCGCTCGCCATCCTCGACGCCGGCACCGGCAACATCGTCCAGCGGCTACCGACCGGGCGCTATCCCTATGCGGTCGCTATCGGAGCAGATGGCGTGGTGTTCGTTTCCAACTGGGGAGCAAGCAACATATCGGTATTCGCTCCCGGCGCTGACGGCCGGCTTACGCCCCTCCCTCCGATTGCCGCCGGTCGTCATCCCTCCGCAATGCTCATGAACTCCGCGCGAACCCGCCTGTTCGTCGCCTCCGGGAGCACCGACCGAATCAGTGTCGTGGATGTTATCAGCCGTGCAGTGATCAAAACGCTCGAGGATTCTCCTCCATCCGGCCCCCGCGAAGGCAGTACTCCCAACGCCCTGACGCTCTCGACGGACGGTACACGACTCTACGTCGCGGAAGCCGACGCCAACGCCGTCGCGGTCTTCGACCTTTCCGCTTCGGCCGCGGGCAATGCCCTCGCGAAGGGAAATGATCAGCTCTCCGGCAGAATTCCGGCTGGGTGGTACCCGACGTCGCTGATCGTTCAGGGCGAGAAACTCTTCGTGGCCAATGGGAAAGGTGCCGGAGCAGGACCGAACCCGGACGGTCCCAATCCAAGCGGCTCGCGGGCGCGGAAAGGGACCAGTGAGAACCGGCAATACACCCTGGGGCAGATCGCCGGCACGCTCAGCATTATTCCGCTGGTGGAAGTATCGGAGGCTGGATTGGCGTCATTCACCAGCCGGGTAAATCGCGCCAACGGATGGGACAAGGCAGTGACTCCACGCCGGTATCCGCCGTTCACCCACGTCATCTACGTTATCAAGGAAAACCGGACATACGACCAGGTATTCGGCGACATCACCACCGGCGATGGAGACACCTCCCTCGTGCTCTTTGGGCGAAAGGTGACGCCCAACCAGCACAGCATGGCGGAACGCTTCGGGCTCTATGACCGGTTCTTCGTGAACGCCGAGGTGAGTGCCGACGGCCATAACTGGTCGATGGCTGCCTATGCGACCGATTATGTCCAGAAGACGGCACCGACCAACTACTCGGGTGACGGCCGAAGTTACGACTTCGAGGGAACCAATCGCGATTCAATTGTCGGAGACGATGTCGCCGAGCCTGCGCGGGGGTATCTCTGGGATCTCGCCGAACGAGCGGGAATAACCTTTCGAAATTTTGGGGAGTTCGCCGAAAAGGAGGGCGAGGGAGAAGACCAGCGATACCGGGGGACCAAGCCCTATCTGGCGCTGCATACCGATTCGCTCTATCCATACTTTGATATGGACATTCCGGACCAGCGCCGAGCCGATATCTGGCTTCGGCAATTCCATCAGTGGGACTCGCTGGGCCAGATGCCCGCGCTTCAGATCATCAATCTTCCCCGCGATCACACCGGTGGCGCCCGGGCAGGCTCATCCACTCCGGAAGCGATGGTGGCGGACAACGACCTTGCCCTCGGCCGTATCATCGAAGGACTCTCCCGCAGCCGCTTCTGGGAGAATACGGTCGTCTTTGTCCTGGAGGATGATGCGCAGAATGGTCCGGATCATGTCGATTCGCATCGATCAGGCTTCCTGGTGATTTCCGCCTGGAACCGGCCTGGACTTCAGCGCCGATTCACCAATACCACTGACGCGCTCAGCACGATCGAGGAAATACTGGGACTCGAAGCCCTTTCCCAGTTTGACCATTTTGGAAGACCACTCCGGGAGGTGTGGACGGATAGCGCCGATCTTTCGCCGTATGTCGCGATGATCCCGGAGCAGTCTCTCGATGAAAAGAACCCGGCGCACTCGAGCGGCGCGATCGAATCTCGCCGGCTCGATCTCGCGACCGCCGACGCAGCCGACATGGAATTGTTCAACCAGATTCTCTGGCGCGCCGTGAAGGGACCGGCGGTTCCCTATCCTGGCGCGACCCGGATGTCTCTGCTGGAGACGATCCGCGCGCGATGAGTGTCAGTCCGAGTTTCCGTGCGTTCGTCCTGGAGCAGCTGGAAAGGGTAGTTCCGGACATTCGCGCCCGAAGCATGTTCGGCGGGGTGGGCCTGTATGCCGGCGACCTCTTCTTTGCAGTGGTCGACGACGATACCATCTACTTCAAGGTGGATGATACCAACCGCGGAATGTTCGAGCATCACGGGATGGAACCATTTCAACCGGGCGGACCCGGAGGCGAGGTGATGCAATACTATCAGGTTCCGGAAGCGGTTCTGGAAGACGTGGATGAGCTGCGCGTTTGGATCGAATCGGCGGTCGCCGTGGCCCGGAGCAGGAAGAAGCGGCCGCGCAAATAGCCAATGAGTATCACCTCGACCTGCCGATAGCTCCCGCTCACGATGACCATTCAGCCAGATCATTTCCCTCCTGGCCGTGAAACAGCCTGGCGCGCCGCATTATCGGTTAGACGATCAACTGGAAGTGAAGGGAATCTCTTATTGTGAAGCTCTGGATTGACGCGGATGCAGCGCCGCGTGAGGTGAAGGAGATCGTCTTTCGTGCTGCCCTGCGCCTGAAAGTGGCGACTGTTCTCGTCGCGAATGGGCGGATTCCGGTTCCACTCAACAACCCGCATGTCTCGGCGGTGCTCGTCGAAGGCGGCCCGGATGTGGCGGACCGTTACATCGCGGTGTACGCCGAGCCGGGAGACGTCGCTGTCACGGCGGACATTCCGCTGGCGGCGGCACTCGTGGAGAGAAAAGTGACCGTTATCGATCCGAGAGGTGAGGAATACTCGAGCGAAAATGTCGGAGAGCGGCTTTCCATGCGGAACTTTATGGATGGGCTTCGGGGCGCTGGAATGACGACCGGCGGTCCACGCCCATATAGTTCGCGTGACAAGCAGGCGTTTGCCGCAACACTCGACCGGGTTTTATCGAAGGCGCTGCGAGGCGGGTGAAGGCATTGTGGTGATTGAACAGCTGACAGTGGAGGTGCTCGTGCAGACTGAGTTGCAAGTGAGTGACATCGCGCGGGTCATCCAGCTGGCAGTCGCGCCGGTTTTTCTTCTGTCCGGCGTGGGTGTCACGCTGACGGTGCTGACCAATCGTCTCGCCCGCATCATCGATCGCGCGCGATACCTCCAGGGCGCGCCCGCCGGATTCCGCACCGAGGATGTCACCAGTGAGCTGGCCGTGCTCTCACGGCGGGCAGCCCTGGTTCACCAGGCTATCACGCTCAGTACCACCTGCGCACTGGTGATCTGTCTGGTGATCATCTCCCTCTTCCTCGCCACTTTCCTCAATCGCGATGTTGCGACGCTCATCGCGCTCCTGTTTATCGTGGCGATGCTCGCCTTCGTCGGGGCGCTGGTGAATTTTCTTCGGGAGATCTTCCTGGCCACCCATACGTTGAGGTTCGGACCACCGCCCCAATGACGCAGCCGCCGCATCGTCGGAACCGGGTGCTCCTCTGGATCGCCATCTTCAAGTTCTTTAAGACAGCGCTCTTCATCGGTGTGGCCCTGGGTACGCTGGAGATGCTGCGGCCCAGCTTTGCGCTCCGGGTGCAGGCCTGGGTGAACGATCTTCCCTTCGCGATGGAACAACAGGTCGCTGGCCGGTTTCTCGTGCGAATATTCCGGCTCAGTACCGGCGGTATCGTCGCTATCGCTGTGGCGGCCCTGCTCTATGCGGGACTCTTTCTCACCGAGGGCATCGGCCTGGCCATGGAGCGTCGCTGGGCCGAATGGCTCACTGTCGTCGCGACCGCCTCCCTGATTCCGTTTGAGATTTTCGAGTCCGTACATCACGTAACCATCGTGCGTGTAGCAGCCCTCATCATTAACGTGGTAGTGCTCTGGTATCTTATCATTCAGCTTCGTCGGCATCCTCACATCGATCGGTTTTCGCCCAATGACGTGTCTCATCGAATATCTCAACAATCATCTGGCCGGCTCAGTGGGAGCGATTGAAGTCATCGAGCATGGCATTCAGAACAGCCAGGGCAGCCCGATCGAGATTCTTTACGCCGACCTGCTTCCGCGGATTCTGGCGGACCAGGAATCGCTGAAGGAGCTCATCGATCAGCTGGGTGGAAAGCAGAGCGCACCTCGCAAAGTGGTAGCCTGGATCGGTGAAACCATCAGCCGAGTTACGCGAAGCCCCGGCGCTTCCGAGAGTAACGAGGTGACATTGAGCCAGTTCCAGGAAATCGAGATGCTGGCACTGGGGATCCTCGGAAAGAAGCATCTCTGGAGCGCGCTGGCAGTCCTGGCGAAGACCGATGCGCGTCTGCAGACACTCGACTATGAGATGCTGACAGGGCGGGCCCTTGAGCAGCATGCCAACGTGGAGGAGTTCAGGTTGTCGATTGCCAATGCAGCGCTGAGATCGTCAGACAATTAGCGGACTGAACCTGTGGATACCGGCGAGCGCAACTCGTGCTCACTGTTTCATGGAAAGCTCGATTCCCGTCAGCAGCATCTGAATGGCAACGGTGATCAAAATCATCCCCATCAGACGTTCGACCGCGACGAGCACTTTCTCACCCAGAAGTCTTCCGAGACTGGTCGCGAAGTAGACAATCACCGCCGTCGCGAACCAGGCGAGCAGGACAGCGGCAAGCCAGACAGGCCAGCGATGAGGCTCCTGGCTCATCAGCAGCAGCTCCGTCGCAAGGGCGGACGGGCCGGCAACATATGGTATGGCCAGCGGTACGATGAAGGGCTCTCCCGAAATCTCTTCCTTGAGTGTCCTCTCCGAGGTCGGAAAGATCATGCGCAGGGCGATCAGAAGAAGTATGACGCCGCCGGATACGGTCAGCGCGCGCTGAGAAATGTGGAGCGTGTTCAGAATGACCCGGCCGGTGAAGAGAAAAAACACCAGCACGACCAGGGCAATCAGTAATTCGCGAGTGATGACGATGCGCTGGCGGGCCGCCGGAACGTGGCGCAGCTCGGCCAGAAAAAACGGAATGTTGCCCAGCGGATCCATAACGAGAAAAAGCAGGACTGCGGCGGAAACCAGCGTCATCACATCTCCTTGTCGGTCTCAAGGATAATTTCTAACTCAGGGTGTCGCGGCAGGAGCTCCGGCCTGCCATAATGATACGGCTATATTGACTCGGTTTCCCCCAACATTTTCAGGAGTCACCATGTACCGCTATCACCGGGCGCTGGCTGTGCTGTTCGGTCTTCTCACCGCCGGTGGTGGTACGCTACTGGCCCAGACGCCTGCCGACTCGGCCAGAACCGATACCCTCGTCACCCCGCCGTCCGGCGCCCCGGTGGTAGTCCAGTTCGATACTCTTTTTTATCTCCATAGCCGGCTGGGACCTTTTTCACCGGAGCAGCGGGCCGCCACGGTCAGCCAGAAAATCGTCCAGCACCAGAAAGGCATTGCGAGCGGGGTCGATAGCCTGATCATCGTCGAGGTTGAGGGCCATAGCGAGGTCCTGGCCCGGGACGAGGTGTTGATGACGGTCCTCGATAGCGATGCGAAGCCCACCGGCCGGCCCCGGGCTGAACTGGCTCAGTTGTATGTTGACCGAATCAGAGAAGTCGCTGCAGCCGCTACCCGGGAAACCGGCCTGAAAGCGCTGGTTCTCGATTCCCTTTATGTCCTGCTGACGACGGCAGCGCTGCTGCTGGTCCTGCGGTTGCTCAAGTTCGTCTTCACCCGGGTCTACGCCATTGCGTCCGGGCCCCGGGTCCCGGCACTCAGAGTCCAGAAGCTGGAGGTGATGACGGCACAGCGACTGCGCGAAGTCACCACGGTCATCGCCCGCACATTCCGGGTCGTGCTGACGATCACGCTGCTCTACTTCTACGTGCCGCTGGTCCTCAGCTTCTTTCCCTGGACCGCGCCCTATTCACCGCGCATCGTTGGCTATGTGCTGTCTCCACTTGGGGCGGTGTTGGCGGGTTTCATGGCCTACCTCCCCAAGATTTTTTTCATTCTCGTCATTGTCCTTGTCACCCGCTATATCCTCAAGCTTATCCTGCTGGTCTTCAAATCGGTGCAGTCGGGAAGCCTGACATTCAAGGGGTTCCATCCCGACTGGGCAATGCCGACGTACAACATCGTCCGCTTTCTGGTGATCGCCTTCGCGGCGGTCGTCATGTTTCCCTACCTGCCGGGCGCCGGGTCCGACGCCTTTAAAGGGGTCTCCCTCTTTGTTGGCGTGCTCTTCTCGTTGGGGTCTTCGGGTGCGGTCGGTAACATAGTGGCGGGCGTTGTGCTTACCTACACAAGAGCCTTTCAAATCGGTGACCGGGTCAAGATCGGCGATACCAGCGGCGATGTCATTGAACGGACTCTGTTGGTTACCCGGATTCGAACGATCAAGAACGTCGACGTCACCATTCCCAATGGCGCCGTCCTGGGAAACCAGGTGATCAACTATACCAGCCAGGCGACATCCACCGGGATCATTCTGCACACGACCGTGACGATCGGCTACGACGCGCCCTGGAAGCAGGTTCACGAGTTTCTCATCGCCGCGGCCCGGGCCACTCCGGGTATCCTGGAGCGCCCCGATCCCTTCGTACTCCAGACCAGCCTGGACGACTTTTACGTGAGCTACGAGATCAACGCCTACACGGACAACCCGTCCAGCATGGCGCGGACCTATTCCTCCCTGCACCAGAATATCCAGGACCGTTTCAACGAGGGCGGGGTTGAGATCCTTTCGCCGCATTACCGGGCTCAGCGCGATGGCAACCAGATCGGTATCCCCGCTTCTTATCTTGCCAGGGACTATACCGCACCTTCGTTTCGGGTAGCTCGGACCGGCGAATGAACAGGTGAACCGGCGTTGCTCAATCTCCCGGGGACGGTCAACTTTCCCTGACGGAGCAGTCTGGTTTCGCCTCGTTTCCGTGTCCCGATCGCTGCCAACCATTTCGATTTCTGCGGCCAAGTCTCCACTCCCGCGACGGCCCCCGGACGGCTGGTCGCTCTGCTCGGGCGTGCACGAGTGTCGGGGTAGCCGTTCAGGTCCGTTGGCGACGCTACGCCGGGTCACCTGGCGTTAGATCGACCCACCAAGTTAAGAAACGATAATACCTTACGGGATCATCTCTTGCGCCTGGTCCTTCACCTGTCAAGGGCTTGTTTTCGGACCAGGGTGTGTGACGGGGGGGCTGGACAGGGGGTGGGGGGGAGGTGGTAGACTGGCTATGCCTCCCTGGTAGAGGGGGGTGTTTGCATCCTCCGACAAAGCGGAGGGTCCACTCTCGCAACTGACCATCTCCTTGAGTTGCGAGCCCCCATTTGCGGCGGGGGCGAGGAAGCAGAGGCGCAGGGCATACAGCCCGCCCTCCCAATTCCAGACCGAGTGCCGCGCCAACAATGAAATGAGGAGTTTGTGAAAGTCCTGGTGTTAGGCGCCGGCGCGGTGGGGACCGTGTCCGCCCTCAAATTCAAGGAACTGGCGACGCTGGAGCAGCTGGTTGTCGCCGACGCGGTGTCCGCCCGCGCCTCGCTTCTCGCGGACCGATTACACGACCCCAGAGTCGTTGCCCGTACGCTGGATGCTGCCGATCGCTCTGCTGTCGCGCAGGCAATCCGGTCCACTGGTTCTACCATTCTGCTGAACGCAGCACTGCCCGCCACCAACATGGCCGTTATGGGAGCCTGCCTCGATGCCGGCTGCCACTACATCGACATGGCAAGTGCCGGCACCGACGATGACGGTCTTCCCAAGATGGAGGATCAGTTCGCGCTCGACGCAGCGTTTCGTGCTCGCGGGCTCTTCGGACTCCTTGGGATGGGAGCCGATCCTGGCAGCACCAACATCTATGCGGCCTATGCCGCGAAGCACCTGCTCGATGAGGTCACCGAAATTCGGGTTCGTGATGGGGACAATTCGATCTGCCAGGGCCACAACGGATTCATCGCTGCCTTCTCTCCGTGGGTGTTCATTGACGAGTGTCTCTGTAAGGCCGTCTCGTACCGGAACGGCACGTATCACCTGGAGGATCCGCTTTCCGGATTCGAGCCGTTCGATTTTCCGGAGCTCGGCGTGCTCAACTGCTATTACGTGGATCACGAAGAAGCAAAGACGCTTCCCCGATTCTTCCCCGAGGCCCGGGTCATCGATTTCAAGCTCTGCATGGATGACGTCACATACCAGACGCTCAGGGTCATGGGTCAACTGGGGATGAATCGTATTGACAAGGTGCAGGTGGGAGACGTTGCGGTGTCACCACGTGACGTGGTCGTGAGCCTCCTGCCCCAGCCCAAAGACCTCGCCGGAAAAATGCAGGGGAAGACGTGCGTGGGCACGCTGGTTAAGGGACGAAAAGACGGCGAGGAAAAGGCCTTTTATATTTACAACGTGGCCGATCATGAGACGGTATACGCCTCCCTGGGTGTCCAGGCCACGGCGTATCAAACCGGAATTCCTCCGGTGATTGCAGCCGACCTGATTTCCCAGGGACTCTGGAGCGGCGCAGGCGTCTTTTCGCCGGAACAGATGAACCCTGATCCCTTCATGGATCGACTTCCGAAATTCGGCATGGAGTGGAAAATTCGCGACGATTCACCGGCGGAAAGCAGCCAGGGAAGTCGGCCGGCGGCTGAGATTCGCCCTTTTCAGCGAATAGTGGCAGCATAAATCCATTGCCAGGCAGGAATGGATGATTGCATGATGTGGAAGCCTGGATGACTGACGGTAATCGTCCGAGCTTCCTTTCATCCAGTCATCCAATTCCTTTTCAACCCGAATCGCTGACTCTCGCCGCACCACACAACTATCACCGCTGGATTCAACCATGGCATCCCCCACCGCAAGCACCAGGAAGCCCAGGGCCCGCTCGAGCAGCGTCACTCGCTACCAGATGTACATCAATGGCAAGTTCGTTGACGCGAAGAGCGGTCGCACCTTCGAGGTATTTGATCCGTCCACTGAAGCGGCAATTGCAACCTGCCCAGCCGGCTCCACCGAAGATGTGAGCCTGGCGGCGGCAGCAGCGAAGCGCGCGTTCTACGGCGGATGGAAGACGACTACAGCCCAGGAGCGTGGGCGTATTCTCCTCCGTCTGGCAGAGCGGGTACGGGCGCGGCGTGATGAGCTGGCGGAGATCGAGACGCGCAATTCGGGAAAGCCTATCGCTGAGTCGGAGTATGACATGGATGACACGGCGACATGTTTCGAGTATTACGGAGGGCTCGCAACCAAGATCAACGGTGAAGTGCTCCCGGTGCCCGCCGACGCGGTCGCGTTTGCCATGCGCGAACCGATTGGCGTCGCCGGACAGATCATACCGTGGAACTACCCCATCATGATGGCCGCATGGAAGATTGCACCGGCGCTCGCGGCCGGATGCACGGTCGTGCTCAAACCGGCAGAGCAAACACCCCTTTCAATCCTCAAGCTGGCGGAAGATTTCGAGGCCGTCGGTCTGCCGCCGGGGGTGGTGAACATCGTGACTGGAGATGGGCCCGGTGCCGGCGGACCCATCGTCGCGCATCCGGATATCCGGAAGATCGCATTCACCGGTAGCGCCGAGGTCGGCAAGCTGATCATGCGGAACGCCGCCGATCAGCTGAAACGCGTGTCGCTCGAGCTGGGCGGCAAGTCACCCAACATTTTCTTCGCCGATGCCGATTTCGAGAACGCGGTTGACGGGGCCCTGTTCGGCGTCTTCATCAACCAGGGCGAGGTATGTTCCGCCGGCAGCCGGGTCCTGGTGCAAAAGGATATTTACCGGAAATTTGTCGATGCTGTTGCCGAGAAAGCGAAGACCATCAAAGTCGGACCCGGGATGGATCGAGAGAACAAGATGGGACCGCTCGTCAGCAAGGAGCAGCATGGGCGAGTGGCTAAATATCTTGAGATCGGGCGCAAGGAAGCGAAGCTGGCAGCTGGCGGCGGCATTCCGAAGCGGCACGACAAAGGCTGGTATGTCGAACCGACCGTCTTCTACGACGTAAAAAACTCCGCCACCATCGCACAAGACGAAATCTTTGGCCCCGTCATGAGCATCATCCCGTTCAAGGATGAATCAGAGGCGATCGCAATCGCCAACGCTACCCCATATGGCCTGGCTGCGGCCGTATGGAGCCGGGATATTTTCCGCGCATTTCGCGTGGTCAAAGCACTCGAGGCCGGAATCGTCTGGGTCAATCACATGCAACCCACCTTCGTCGAAGCACCATGGGGCGGCTACAAGGCATCTGGCTTCGGCCGGGAGCTGGGTCACTGGGGAGTTGAAGAGTACCTGGAGACCAAACAGGTGTTTATCAATCTGGACGAGAAGCCTATTGCATGGTATTAAGGGCTAAGTGCTGAAGACGGAATAGCACCTAGCACCTAGCACCTAGCACCTAGCACCTAGCACCTAGCACCTAGCAC
>JBDTQP010000078.1:0-12761 GCA_039932125.1 Gemmatimonadota bacterium | reverse complement strand
AGCCGGTGCACCTACCTTGGGAGGTAGTCCGATGAAGATGTTTTACCGTCTGGCGGCGGCGGCAACGCTGGCCCTGACCATTGGAGCGCCCTCGTTGCGCGCTCAGACCGCTGGAAAAAATCCATTCTCGTGGTATCTCGGAGGAAGTGGTGGCGTGCTTCTCTTTGAGACCCCACGACAGCAACAGGGCGCGATACCCACGGCCGGTGGCAACCTCCTGATCACGGCCAGGCGCACGGCTCTTCTTCTTTCCATCGAAGAGGGATTTGGCTCTAAAGAGCTGACCAGCTACATAGACGCAACCGCACCCGGTGGCACCCGGGACGTCACTTTCAACGACATCCGGAAATATTCCGCGGTCCTCCTGGCATACCCGCTTCGGTCTGCCGCCCAGCCGTTTGTCGGGGTCGGGCTTGGCTTCATGCACCTGCACAATCCACAGCCCCAGAACACGCTGACTCCCGCCGAGAGGGCAACAGCCGACTCGGTGGTAAACGCTCTGGGGAGTCACGGCTATGCGACCTTCGTCGCCGGTCTTCAGCTTCAGGTGAGCGGAGTGGCTGTGTACGGGATGTACCAGGTTACTACCTCGCCTTCAAGGAGCAACCTTTTGAGCGGGCCCACGCACTCAATTACTGCCGGCCTGCGGTTCAGCCTGGGCGGTGCGAAGGAAGGGATCACCGGCGGGGGTTACTGAATACCGACCGAAGCGGACACAGCAATGGGGCGGCCTCGAGCCGCCCTTTTTTTTGTGCTGGCAAGCATCAGCCCGGAATCGCCGGCCTCACCCTTTTCGAAAGATGGAGAGACTCCGCAAGCACAAAGCGCAGCGGCCAATCCGCCGCTTTCGTGATTCCAATTCGCGACGTCACCGCAACGACCTGGTCCCCGCTCACCTCCGGTTCAAGCACGCGAACATCCGATCGATTCATCCGCTTGCCATCGAGATCGATTGTCATATCGAGAGCCTGGCAGAGACGGCCAGGCCCGGAGCAGAGGAGCCGCTCGCGAGCCACTCCACGCCGGGCCTTCATCTTTGGAATACCATCGACTGGTTCCAGGGCGCGCAACAATACTGCAGAACCAGATCCTTCCTTTCGACACACCAGGTTGGCGCACCAGTGGATCCCATACGACAGGTAGACGTACCAGGTACCGGGAGCGCCGAAAAGCGCCTGGTTCCGGACCGTCTTCCGAAGCTGGTAGGCGTGAGATGCCGGGTCTGGACCGCCGAGGTAGGCTTCCGTCTCGACTATTCTGCCTGAGGTGACCACACCGCCCAACCTCGAGACGACGAGGCCTCCGAGAAGTTCTCGAGCGACAATGTCGGCCGGCCGGGCAAAAAATGAAGCGGGCAGCACCCTCGCTGCCCGCCGTGAAAACCTCATGACTTCTTCGCCCGGGGGCGTCGAGGCTTTTTCGGGGCGGCAGGCGGCGGACTGCTTTCCGCCGGCGCGACCGGCTCAGCCTTGGCTGCCGGTTTTTCAGCAGGCTTGCCTCGTCCGCGGCCTCGCGCAGGGCGCTTGGCTGGTCGGGTAGCAGGAGTCTCCGGCGGAGGAGATTGCACCGAATCATCGACCATGACCACGCCGACCATCGGTATTTCCTGGCGGGCGACCACGCCGCGGGAGCCTCGGCGGAACCGTATTCCAGCACGCTTGCCGTTGGCGCCAGCGCCGCCGGCCTCTGCGGCCGAGTCACCATTCGAGCTGGCCGCTGGTTGTGTCGTCTCGCCCTCGGAGCGGGCCGCGACGGAAGATTGCGCCGGACGATCGTTTCGGTAGCCCGGTCTCGCGGCGACTTCGAATTCATTCTCGCCGATTGAGCGCACGTCCGCCACTTCGGCGTCGTGGGCCTGGCGCAAGAAACGGCCAAACCGCGCCGCTTCGAGCAACGGGTCTGATCGGCCAAGGAGTGACGCCATCCGGTTTCGAACAGCCTCGCCACCGGCAGGGTTCGGCAATTCCCCCAGCGCCTGCCGCAGCAGATCAAAGGCATGGGCCAGGGTCAATGCTCGCTCGTGAGACCGCTCAGGAGCTGGCCGCGCCGGTGTTTCCGTCGGTTCAGCTTCTGTTTTGGTCTGGCTGGCCGTGTTGCTCTGACCCTCTCTTCCACGACCTCTCCCGCGGCCACGGCCACGGCCCCCTCCCCGGCGAGAATCTGGACCTGTGCCCTGTGCGGCATCGCCAGTTCCGGCCGCAACGGCGGAGGGTGCGACGCTCGCGGGGGCCGCAAGACTCTCCAGAGGGCCAATGTCATACTGGCCGTTTTCCAGTTTGGTGACCCGGAGAAGCTTTCGGTTGCCCGCGTCGACGAGAAATTTGCTGAAGCGATTGAACCCGGCATTCTTCTCATCGAAATTAGGATCGATCTGCTGCATCACCTGCTTGAGCCGGTCGGAGCGCATGACGTCGTGATTGCGCGTCATCTGGGCGACGGCTTCCCGCACGAGTTCCCACGGGTCGCGTTGCGTGGAGGGGGTGTCCACCTCCTTCGTAAGCCCGGCGAGGTCGCTGTACGAGTAATACTCATCGCAGTTCTGAATCAGGAGATCACTCGCGGACTCCCTGATACCGACTCCAATGACATACTTCCCGTACTCCTTGAGCTTGATGACCATCGTGGAAAAGTCACTATCACCGGACAGCAGGATGAACGTGCCGATCTCCGGCCGGGTGAACACCAGCTCGATGGCATCGATAGCCAGGCGAATATCGGTGGCGTTTTTCTTATTTGTGCCGAAGGCAGGGGCAAAAATGAGGTCGATCGATGATTCAGAAAGCGGAACGATGTACTGCGGGTATCTTCGCCAGTCCGCGTAGGCTCGCTGGACGGCAACTTTTCCTTTGATGATGTCGCTGCTGAGAAGGGTCTTCAACTCCTTCGTCAGATCGGACCGGATTCCCAGGGTGACGTTATCAAAATCGATCAATAGTGCGGCGTACGGCGCATGCAGCGGCCGTTCGACGCGGGGGTTCCGCAAATTCTGGTTCACTAACTCGGCTCCATGCCCATTCTGCAAGGACCCCATCGGCGGCTTTCCGGACCCGGTGACGGAAAAGCGTCGAGGAGGCCCGGCGAATCGGGCGCTCGTACGGCGAATGGTCGCAACGCGGAGTGCGCATTGCTGGTGTCGATCGCGCGACGGGTAATCACCCTGGGGTCCACTCGCGGGACAGCTGGTGAAAATCCGTCATCGTGATTGATCGCGGCCTGGTCGCGATGTCGCCGCGCTAAAGCCGTCGTGAGCCGGGAACAGGCGCTATTCGATTCAGGCGCCCTGTCTCAGATCAACGTCGGTCAGGCGTGCGGCACTTGAGAAGCGCTGCATTGGAAAGCGGAGATCGTTCACGATCCACCCTGCCCTTCCTTTGCAGCCACTTCGCCCGCCCAGGAGCAGGTCCTGCCAGGTGATTCGGCCGGGTCGCCAAATAACCTGTTTTCGGCCGTCAACTAGGGGACGACCACTTCGGGAACCGGGGCGAACCTGGGCCCCACGTCCTTGCAGCCAGTGAATTTAGCCCTGAGTATCGTGCTGCTGGTAGGGGAGTCTGCCAAGCTGCAGCGGAAAAGAGGTAAAACGACCCTGATTCCGTCACTCGAATCCCAGAATGGCGTCGATGATCCGTTCTCCAGCATGACCGTCCCAGAGCTCCGGGCGGCGAGAAACCCGACTCGCGCCTCCATTCACATGACTGAGCACCTCTCCGACCGCATTCCCCACGGCGGAGCGGGTGGATGCCACCAGCCGGTTCGTGCCTTCGGTCACCGTCACTGGACGCTCGGTGTTCGGACGGGCAGTGATACAGGGGACTCCGAGCACGGTGGTCTCCTCCTGCAGCCCACCCGAGTCCGTCAGCACCAGCGCGGACTGCTCAACCAGAGCAACCGTTTCCAGGTAACCCAGGGGCTCGACCAGTCGAACGGCCCGAGCCACATCCGCGAGACCGAACTCGCTGATCCGATTGCGGGTGCGCGGGTGAATAGGGAAAATGACCGGCATGCGCTCGGCCAGATCTGCCAGAGCGAGCAGAAGTTCACGAAGCGTCTCGGCTGAGTCCACGTTGGACGGACGGTGAAGCGTAACGAAGGCAAACGGGCGCCCATCCACGCCGAGTCGTTCGGGAGCCCGCGTCTGGGTCGCCCGATCCCGGAGATACAGCAGCGTATCTACCATGACGTTCCCGACGAAGCGGATTCGCCGCTCTGGAATGCCCTCAAGCCGGAGGTTCGCATCTCCATCCCGGCTCGGGGTCAGGCAGAGATCCGCCAGCTGATCCGTGAGAATTCTATTCAGTTCCTCGGGCATTCCTCGATCGCGGCTTCGCAATCCCGCTTCCACGTGGGCAATTCGAACACCCTTCTTCGCAGCCACAAGTGCACAGGCAATCGTCGAGTTGACATCGCCATAGACCAGGATCCAATCCGGCCGGATCGCCTCCAGGACTGGCTCAAACTCAATCATGACGCGACCGGTTTGTGCCGCGTGAGAACCGGAGCCGACCCCGAGATTCACATCGGGCTGGGGCAGGTCAAGGTCGCGGAAAAAGGCATCGCTCATGGCCGCATCATAATGCTGTCCCGTATGGACCAGCGTCTGATCGAGATCGCCCCTCAAATCCGCCGCCCGAATGACCGGCGCCACTTTCATGAAATTGGGCCTGGCCCCAACTACGTGTAGCAGCTTCATGTTTGACATATCTGGAGTGAGCGCGTGTGCCCTTCCGCGTACCAGGCGTTCCGATCTCCCTCACGCAGACGGAACCGGCGATCAGATGGTACGCTGAAAATCACAGTTGGGAGGCTTGTGGCAGATCCAGCTCGAAGAAAAACCTGGTGCCCGCGTCTGGAGATGTGTCAACCCGAAGCTCCGCGCCCATGGCCTCAACGAGCTTACGGCAAATCGAAAGGCCGAGGCCGGCGCCGGAAAACTTGTAATCTCCGCTCTTGATCCTGCGGCGGAACGGCAAAAAGAGCGTATTCATCGCCTGGGGCGGTATGCCCCGGCCGGTATCGCGAACGGAGAACTCAATGCCCGTCCGCGTCGTCTGCCGGGCGATCATTTCTACATTGCCATCATCGGTAAACTTGAGGGCGTTTGTCGTCAGATTGAGCAGGACACGGCTCAGCGCGACGGGATGGCCAACCCGGAAATCCGAGCCCGGGGGAGTGATTCTCACGGCCAGGCCTTTTTCTTCGGCGATCGGGAGCACGATGTCTCGCACCGACTCCAGGATATCGGTAACCGAGAAGGGGATAGGATCCAGGTCAACCAGCCGGTCGCCACCGCGAGCCAGCTCGATGACATCGCTCGCCATGGAGCTCAAGCCGAAGGCCGCGCTGTAGATCAACCCAAGCTGCCGCTCCTGGATGTCAGTGATCGACCCGCTTCTCCCTCGCTGGAGAGTTTCGGCGAGGAAAAGAATCGAGGTGAGTGGCGAGCGAATGTCGTGAGCAACCTCGACCACGAGCTCCAGGCCATTGGGGCCGGAAAGGCGATCGGCAAAGTGCTGGGCCCAGTCAGGGTCCAGCCGGTGAGATACATGCTCCATCGCGCAGACGATGCGAACCACCTGATCCCCCGCAAACTTTCCCGGGGAACTCTCGACCTCTCCCAGCATGAATCGCCGGATAAGGTCCATGAGGTGCCGTGTAAGCGGAGAGCGGGTGACTTCGTTGAGGTCTGGCTCTTCGTCGCCAACGCACTGCAGAATGGCGGTATGCAGCAACGCGGAGTGGACCTGGATCTCTTCCGCGATGTGTGATTCGCTCTCAAGCCCGGGCCATTCGGCCTGGACCCGCGTGACTGCCCGTTCGAGCAATGACCGCAGATCACCGGGCAGCTCCGCCGACGAATTGTCACTCGAGCGAACGACAGAAGCCCCCGGTTCCGGGCTCCTCCCGCCGTGCCGAGTGCGCTCGTCGGTGGTGCCTTTGCCGGTCACCTGGGTGTCAGTCTTCACTCTGGGGGTCCGGTGATTCCATCGCGTTCAAACTTGTGTTTGTCCATGAGGCGGTAGAGCGTGGTGCGGTCTATACTGGCGAGGCGGGCGGCCTTGGACATGTTTCCCCCGGCCCGGCCGATCAGGCGGGTAAGGTACTCCCGTTCGAACTGAGCCACCACCCGGTCTTTCGCCGGATGATACGCATCGTCCATGACCCCAGCCGGAAGCCCGGATTCTGCCGGCCATTCCTCGGCATCCTCATAGATAGGAATATCATTCGGCTGAATCATCTGATCAGGTTCGGCCAGCACCGCGACATGCTCGATGACATTCTGCAATTCACGAACGTTTCCCCGCCAGGGTCGCGAGCGAAGGAAGGTGATGCTCGCCTCGCTCAGCTTCGGCACACGATCGCCCATCTGACGATGCCGCTGCCAGTAGTAGGTCAGGAAATGATTGGCGAGAAGGGGAATATCCTCCTGCCGCTTGCGAAGTGGTGGAAGCTTGATCGGTACAACCTGCAGACGGTAAAAAAGGTCGCCGCGCAAAACGCCCCCGTTTACGGCATCCTGCGGGTCCCGATTGGTCGCTGAGATGAACCGGACATCCACCACCGCATCCTGCTGTTCGCTTCCGACCCGACGAACGACACCGTCCTGGATCACACGAAGCAGCTTTGCCTGCAGGGGAAGGGACATTTCGGTGAGCTCATCCAGAAAGAGCGTGCCCCCGTTGGCCGTCTCCAGGAGCCCTGGCTTGTCGCGGTCGGCACCGGTAAAGGCACCTTTCCTGTGCCCGAACATTTCAGATTCGAGAAGGGGCTCGGGCAGAGCGGCGCAGTTGATGGGTACCAGTGTCCGGCTTACCCGGCGACTGTTCTGATGAATGAACTGGGCAATCAGCTCCTTGCCAGTGCCGCTTTCCCCGCTGATCAGGACCGAGGCATCGGTTCCCGCTACTTTCCGGGCAAGATCGACCGCCTTTCGGAACAGCGGAGAAATGCCGATGAGCGCGACACTCTCGCTGTGACCATGCTGTCGCTGCAACTGAAGCCGGAGGTCCCGGGTCTCACGCGCCACCATGACCGCGTGTGAAGCACGCCCGATGAGGACCTGGAGGTGGGTCGCCGAAAACGGCTTCGGCAGGTAGTCCCATGCACCCGCCCGGAGGGCCTCGATGCTGCTGGTGACACTCGGATTCCCTGTCATCACGACGACGATCGTGTCCTTGTTTGCCGTCAATGCGGCCCGAAGGATGTCCATCCCGGAGCAGTGAGACATGTACAAGTCGACCAGGATAATGTCGAACTTGCGACGCTTCACTGCGTCCAGAGCCTCCTCGCCCCGCCCAATCAGCGTGACGTTGTAGCCGTCCATCTGAAGAACGCTCGCACAGCTTTCCCGCAGGGTGCGCTCATCATCGACAACTAGTATCCGGATGCTCGACTTCACCTCAGTGGGAATGGAAAGCGGGTCGCGTCCGGGGGCCTCAACCGAGGCTTCTCCAGTCCGTCCAGAAGGTTGGGCGAGGGATGATCCCATCGTGGTCTCCTTACAACTGTTGTCCGGTCACACCGGTGAAACGGGAAGGCAGCGGTGGTGAATTCGTGGCGTTGGCAGAACCGGCCAACCCCAACCTAGACCGCGCGTTCTCAGAGTCTATGCAAATTGCGCGCACTGAAGCCGCAAGCCTACAGTCGAGGCCCGAAGGGCACCTGCGACGTGACAAGCGCGCGCCACTACTGTGGCAAACTGACAACAACTATGCAGTAATGCAACAGTAGGTACGCCTGCCATGGATGTGCCAACGGTGCGATTTCCGAATGCGTAACCTGCGCTACTGCCTGTCTCCTCGATACTTTGTGCTACAATTAAGCGCGGTATCTCCTTTGCGTGAGCAAGACCGTTCCTCGATATTATCGAGGCATTCCTTGTAACCCGGAGCCGTTTTCGCATGTCCGGCAACATCATTCCATCCAGTGGGCCCCAGGGTATCGACCTGCACCAGGATCTCAGCCTGCAGCAGGGCGGAGCATATGACGTCCCACCACCTGACTCGTCGGATGGCGTACAGTGGGGACGGTACATCTCAGCCCTGAAGCGATATCGCTGGTTCATGCTCATGGTGGTGCTGCTGGGGACGGGCATTGGCATCGGGATCACCAGATTCATTGATCCTGAGTACGTTGCCCGCTCGACCCTGATGGTGTCTTCCGGAGGTGGCAAGGGCGGGCCCATCCAGAGCAAGGGGCTGGTGGCGGGGAACGCATGGATTCAGCTGCTCCAGAGCTTCGCGGTCATTGACACCGTCGTTCTGAAGCAGTCGCTCTTTGTGGTGCCGAATTCAGTGTCGGATTCAGCCGCTTTTCGGGGCTTCTCCCTCAACTATCGCAGGTTTGTCGGCGGCAAGTTTCAGTTGAAGCTCAATTCGGATGGCACTCGCTATACGCTGACGCGAAGCGGCGGCATCGAAGTAGACAACGGATCAGTTGGAGATTCAGTAGGCCGCAAGGCAGGTTTTTACTGGCAGCCCGCGAAACGCGCACTGGGACGCGATCGCACCATCAAGTTTGAAATCCTGAACCCGCGTGAAGCATCGAACGGCCTGCTCCAGCGTTTCAATGCAGGCATGGCACAGGAAAGCGACTTCCTTCGGCTTTCTCTCCGGGACGTTGAGCCCCATCGGGCGGCCGCGACCCTGAACGCCATCGACTCACAATTCGTCAGCCTTGCAGCGGACCTCAAGAAACGTCAGGTGGCAGAGCTTTCAGTAATATTGAAGACCCAGCTGGATACCGTTCGTTCTCAGCTCGAAGGCTCGGAGAATCGTCTCAAGAACTACCAGATTCAGATCATTACGGAACCTACTGAACAGATCGGCGTGAGTCCCGGTCTCGCATCCACCTCGAGTCAGTCCACGAGTGAGTACTTCCAAAAGAAAATGCAGGCGGATGCCGTCAGGAAGGACCGCGAAGCGATCGAACAGATCCTGGCTCGCCTGAAAACCGGCGAGAGCACCGTCGATGCTTTTCAGACTATCGCGATTGTCCGTACGTCACCCAATCTCTCGGCCGCACTGTCTGAGCTTTCTCAGAAGGAGTCTGAAGAGCGCGCGCTCCTCTACCGTTACACTGAAGAACACAAGGCGGTACAGGACGTGAGGGCTATGCAGAAAACCCTGCGGGAAGAGACGATCCCGGCATACGCCAACGCCCTCGTTACCCAGCTGAAGGCGCAGGAAACCGGGTTGAACAACGACCTAAACAGCGCAGCTGTGGATCTCCGGAAGATCCCCGAACGGGCGATCGAAGAAGGCCGGCTGACCCGGGAAGTGTCAGGTTTGACGGTGCTGGTGAACGACCTGAATGCCCGGTACCAGAGTAACCTGCTGGCGGAAAAGAGCTCGCAGCCCGATGTGAGTATCCTCGACGACGCGCAGCCGCCGCAGAAGCCGACGAGCAACACCGCGCCCAAAATCATCCTGATGGCCTTTGGCGCAAGCCTCGGTGCCGCGTTCGCGCTGGCCATTCTGCTGGACCTTCTGGACAAGCGGTTCCGTTACCCCGAGCAGGTCTCCAAAGAGCTGGGGCTCAGCATACTGGGCGCTATTCCCGGCATCAAGCGCTCCAATGGCCGTCAGCTCAAGGCCGAGGAAGCAGCACAGGTGGTGGAGGCTTTCCGAACAGTGCGGCTGAACCTCGCTCATTCGTATGGTGCTGCCGGACCGGTCACGCTCACTATCTCGAGTCCGGGATCGGGCGATGGAAAATCCCTGGTCTCTTCCAACCTGGCGCTTTCCTTTGCCGAGGCCGGATATCGGACGCTGCTGGTAGACGGTGATATCCGGCGAGGGGAGCTTCACCGCATGTTCAGCCTTGATCGTAAACCCGGCCTGCTCGACTATCTCGTGGGTGATGCGACGATGGATTCCATCGTGCGCCCATCATCGCACGAAGGCCTCTCCGTCATTCCCTGTGGAACTCGACGGCAGCAGGGACCTGAACTCCTCGGCTCTGCCGCCATGAGCCACCTGATGGCAGAGATGAAGACCCGCTATAACGTGATCATCGTGGACAGCCCACCGCTTGGCGCCGGCATCGATCCGTTCGTGCTCGGCACGGCAACCGGTCACATGCTCATGGTATTCCGGTCGGGAGAGACTGATCGGGCGATGGCGGAGGCAAAGCTCAAGCTTCTCGACCGGCTCCCGGTACGGGTCCTCGGGGCGGTGCTCAACGACATCCAGGCGGATGGCGTCTACAAGTACTACTCCTACCTGTATGGGTATACCTCGGACGAGGAAGGAACTCGGCAACTGGCGGCGCAGACCGCCGATGGCGGTGATGCGGAGGTTGGCTCGAAGAGCTGACCTCGAATTACCAGTCTGATTTATTCTGGGAGATTGGCTAACTGAGAGAATTCAGGGGGACCTGCTCGAAGGCACGGATTCGTTCTCCGTTGCCTTCGCTGCGCAAGTGACGCAGGGCCGTGGTGGCACGGAGCAGCATCTCTACCGCATCGACTGACGATTCCGAGAAATCGGGTACCGCACAGTAACCAGCACGGATTTTCAACTTCTTTTCAACTTCCCCGAAGCTTACGCTGTGGGATTCAATATTCTGTCCCAGCCGCTGCATCAGTCTCACCGCGCCCTCAGCTTCAGTCGATGGGGCGATTACCGCGAACTCGGAGCGGCCCAGGCGTCCAATCGCGTCCGAAGCACGTCCACTCTGCCGGATGATCTCCCCGACCTGCTCCGCCACCCTGGTGGACAGGTCTTCGGAGACCTGGTCACTGTCACCCGACGCGTCAGGGTCGGGCGAGAAAACAATGCAGGCCAGGGCATGATGCCGGCGATACGCTTCCGAGCCGATTTCACGAGCACGTTTGGCCAGTCCACGCATGTTGTAAAGACCGGTGAGCTGGTCGAGAAGACTTTCATCTCTCACCCGGTCGATTTCGAATTTAGCGTGAATAAAAGTCTGCAGCTTGAGGAGGAGTGCTTCGCCATCGAGCGGCTGGCCCAGGAATTCCCAGGCACCAGCCCGGTACGCGTCAAGCCGTTGAGCCCTGCCTGAGGGACCGGACGTCGTAATGATGATTGGAATGGTGCCACTGAACCTCGGGTCATCCCGCAAAGACCGACAGACCTCAACGCCATGCATGTCGGGCATCTGGGCATCGAGGATGATGAGGTCTGGCTGTGCAGTACGGGCCCGGTCGAGCGCCTGCTGCCCGGTATAGGCTCGCAACACGGCAAAGCCGTTCGGGGCCAGGATGCTTTCGAGTGATCGGGCGGACCATTCCTGGTCGTTCGCGATAAGCACGAGCGGTGGGCGGGACGCTTTTTCGCGATCGTTCATAGTTCTCGCAGCTGGAGCAGGTCCAGGAACACGCGGACGGGTGGCAACGCTTTTGTCTGCAGGACTCGTGCGGGACGTGAAAGAGTGCGCAAGACAATACCAATCTTGGTTTTATATTGCAATACGGTTTGCATCTCGAAGGGCCGGGGCGTGGCAGCGCTACAGGCGTGCAACGACATCGACTTCCGATCAGACCGCAATCCTCCCCGCCATACGATTCCTGTCATTCAGTATTCAAGCTATTGTGGTGACACAACTTACCCTTACCAGCCCGGCTTGTTTGATCACTTTGCACCTTCGCACCAGAACGTGATTACCTTGCTGCCGCGGTTATTGCCAAGAGCTGGTAGCGCTGCCGCATTACCGGGTAGACGCGTGCAAACAGGCTGCCTTCGTCTGGCACAAAGCGTAGCGTGAGCACCTCAACCATGTAAGATGCATACCACACAGCGTTTGAAAATATGCCGGGACGGGGGCTGCATCACCGAGCTATGCCCTTCGGTTCCATACGGTTGGTTCCTGAAGGACAGTTGTAGAGCTCAGTCTACTCTAGCACGAGGGATGCACCGGGGGGGTGCATGATAAAGCCTAAAAATACGATGATTTCATTGAGGCGTTGCATTCAGCTTTTCGCGTTGTCGGTTCTTCTGGCCACATCGACCAGCACAGCCCGGGGGCAGGTCGCGCCTACCATGGATCGGCGGCCGCAGGCCACCAGGGCCGAGCTGGAGGCAGCGCTTGTTGAAATCGACAAGATTCTCTCGTCTCCTGCTTATGGTCCCGAAATAAAGTCGCAGAAGCGCGGTGAAGGTGACATGATTCGCGTCCGGCTCAAGGACGGGGATTTTCAGGTTGGTGACCAGATCAAGCTGACGCTGTCGGTTCCTATCACTCCCACGGGCCAGCCGACCACAAATGCGCCCGTGACAGTTGGACCTGACCAGATGCTGCAGATCCCGGACATCTCGCCAATTCCCCTGCATGGGGTGCTTCGATCCGAGGTCCAGGACTATCTGACTCAGTACCTGAGCAGATTATTCAAGGATCAGACTGTCCAGGCGATCCCGACGATTCGACTCACGATTTCCGGTGGCGTCAAGCAGCCGGGCTTCTATCAGCTGCCGGCCGATACCCCGCTCACGGATGCTATCACCCAGGCTGGCGGCTTTGGCGGTGGAACCGACTTGAGCAAGACCGTTGTCAAGCGTTCGAACGAGGAACTTTGGGGAAAAGAGGAGATGAACCAGTTCATCATCGATGCGGTCACCCTCGACCAACTGAACCTGCGTTCCGGTGACGAGCTTATCGTGGGACAGATGGCTCAAACCAACTGGTATACGACCCTTCGCACATATGCGATCATTCCTGGCCTGATCCTCAGTCTCGCCGCACTCGGCAAACTGTTTCACATCATTTGAGCTCGCAAGTGGAGATGCCGATGCCCCACAGCGGGT
>JBDTQP010000077.1:0-12765 GCA_039932125.1 Gemmatimonadota bacterium | reverse complement strand
GCCGGATCCTCACACCACCTCGACGTTCACCCGATGCCATGCGTTGTTCATGTAACCCTTGAAGTTCCAGAGGCCATCGACGAATTCCGGTTGGCGTTGTCCTGCAGAATCAGTGGCGCGAGCCACTATTGTCTGCCGCCCGGGCTTCAGTGAGAGTCGAGCGGACCAGAACCGCCAGGTCCACCGGTTGCCCTCTTCAGTGAGCTCAGCGTCAATCCAGGAAAGCCCGCCATCGGCGGACACCTCGACCCGCTCGACGACATTCCCTCCGCTCGCCATCGACCATCCCTCGACATCAACAGGTCCCGTGTCGAGAACCTCGTCGGGGAGTGGGGACCAGATGACGGCGTTGAGGGGAAGGTCGTGAAGCATGAGGCCATCCTCCCAGCGCACCGTTTCCGGTGTGATCTCAGGAGGAAACGTCTTGTATGCGTGGGCCTGGAAATAATTGGGCGAAGGATGATCGGTCACGGTGATGCTCGAAAGCCACTTTACACTCCTGGCGCCGATACAGCCGGGTACGACCGCTCGAATGGGAAAACCGTGCGCCGGCGGCAAGGGCTCGCCATTGAGATCGAATGCCAGCAGCACTTCGCTGGAGAGCGCCTTGTCCAGGGGGATCGAACCACCGAAACCGAATGTCTTTCCATGCCGGGAGACCTCGTCCATTCCGGCGAACTCTACGTGAGCGGCACCCGGTTTCACGCCGGCGGACAGGAGCACATCACGCAGAGGTACACCAGTCCATACTCCGTTGCTCACTGGTTCTGCACCCCAGGCAACCTCGCCGGGTATGGGTCGATGCGCCTGGAGCTCGTCGCGCCGGAGACCGGCGCAGGCCAGCGTTGCCGCGACGCTTTGGCCCGGCATGGCGGTCCGGATGGTCTCCAGATCCAGCGTAAGCGGATGCTCAACCAGGCCTTCCACCTTGAGGCGATAGTCGGCGGCGTCGATCAGCGGCACTGCGCCATGATTTCTGGTAAAAAACAGATCGGTGGGTGTCACGAATGAACGGCGCAGCAATTCTGGCGGCGGCCCGGAGTTGAACCATTGGGCATCGCGCACCAGCTGGGCTGGATGTTTCCCCCACATATTTGTGTCTGCCATGTCAAGCTCCTTTAAGGGCAACAGCGTCACACCGCCGTCAGCGCAATGTTTCGAGTCGGCTCTGGCCCAGTTGTCCAACACCTCGGCCAGCGTGGACAGACGATCCGTGCAAAGACGTTCGCATATCGTGCTGCGGGCGTCGAATTACGCGGGTGGTAGAGCTCCACGCGGATGATATCCTGCCCGGCTTCGGTATAGATGTGTTCAAGATAAGCCTGACCTGCCGCGCGGGTTCCATTGCGGTTCCCCCCCCGGTCCCAACCAGGGTTGTACGATCCAGGATCTGGGCTGCCCCTCCAACGCGCTCAGGTTGGCGCA
This sequence comes from Gemmatimonadota bacterium, assembly GCA_039932125.1. Taxonomy (GTDB): domain Bacteria; phylum Gemmatimonadota; class Gemmatimonadetes; order Gemmatimonadales; family GWC2-71-9; genus DASYPP01. The sequence continues at coordinate 11,340 of JBDTQP010000077.1, read as the reverse complement.
GGAACCCCGGCAGCAAGCGCAATGAGCGACGTGAGGGCATATTTCGCCCCCTTTGAGAGCATTGCGCAGATCTCCCATCAGGGGTAGAGAACCTACCTCCCCAATGCGCTCCGGGGAATGCGCGGATGATCCCGTGTAATATTCCGGCGCACCAGAAGCCGATTACGTTTCCTTTTCACCATTCACCGAGGAAGTATGGCAAAACCGCTCGTGGGAATATTGATGGGCAGCGATAGTGACTGGCCCGTAATGCAGCATGCCGCGAAACAACTCACGGCCTTCGACATCGACTACGATGCGCGAGTTCTCTCGGCACATCGCACACCGGAACACGCGGTGCAGTTCGCTGAAGAGGCAGCCGGACGCGGCATGGTCTGCATCATTGCGGGAGCTGGCGGGGCGGCTCACCTGGCCGGCGTCCTCGCATCCAAGACGACTCTACCGATTCTCGGCGTCCCCATGCCTTCCAAACATCTTCAAGGCATGGATTCTCTTCTTTCGACCGTGCAGATGCCGGCCGGAATACCAGTGGCAACGTTTGCGATTGGCGAGGCCGGCGCAACCAATGCGGCGCTTTTCGCGGTTGCTATGATTGCCCGGGGAGACTCCTCCATGGCCGAGAAACTTCGCACCTTCCGGAAGTCCCAGGAAGAAAAAGTTCTGGCGAAACGATTACCCGAGATCTGACGTCATGACCGGGCGATTTTCGGGACCCATAGGCCACAACCACCCAGGAGTCTTTTCCGATGCTTCTTCCTTTACTCGCTCTTTCCGGCCTGTTGCTCGCGCCTGGCGTACAGCCGGTTGTACTCAAACCATGTATCGTGATGGAAAACGAGGTACCGCTGGCCGGTCGCCAGAGCCGGCTCGACTCGGTGGCCGTCATGTTGAATGGCAAGCAGGTGAAGGTCTGCTACGGTCGCCCATCACTTCGGGGCCGCACCATGCTGGGCGGAGCGGGGGTGCCTTTCGGAAAGCTATGGCGCACCGGCGCCAACGAGCCGACGATGCTTCACACCGACGTGCCGCTGACCGTGGCCGGTGTCCCGGTTCCGCCCGGGTCCTACTCGCTGTACACCGTTCCGGGTGCCAGCGAATGGGAGATTATCGTGAATCGCTCAATAACGCAGTGGGGACACGAAAGCACGTATACACCGGAAGTTCAAGCTCGCGAGGTCGGCAGAGGAAGGGTGAAGCCCGAAGTACTGACCGCGCCAGTCGAGACATTCACGGTAAGCATGGATCCGCCGGCGGGGAATAAGTCCAGCATTGTACTCGAGTGGCAAAAGACGCGGGTGACAATTCCGATTGAGTCGTCCAGATAGGCGCTATCCAGAATCCTGGCAACGCGACAGTCAGAGACTCTCAACCACAATGCACGCCGGAAGCAGCAGGCTAGACCAGAGCCTGCTGCTTTCTGCCATGCGATTTGAGCTGAGCCACACCTGCGACCAATCGATCCACATCCGCTTCACTGGTGTAACACGCGCATCCGGCGCGCACCAGGCCTTCACCGTCAAGCCCTAAACGTTCGACGACCGTGGCCGCATAGAAGTCGCCATGAGAGACGAATAAGCCCTCTCCGGCGAGCCGACCCGCCACGACGCTGGATGGTACTCCCTCGACCGTGAAAGCGATGGTGGGGGTGCGGGGCTGGTCAGGGTTCACGCCATACCGCCGGACATGCTCCAGGTCACCCAACCGATCCCAGAGCCGGCGAAGGAGACGCTCTCCCTCTGCATGGAGGCCATTAAACGAGTGGACCAGCCGGCTTCTCCGATCCGACCCGGTGCCCAGCGCGGCCAGGAAGTCCACCGCGGCAGCAGCGCCCACGATTCCTTCGTGATTCTGGGTTCCGGTCTCCATTCGCTCGGGAGCCTCGTCGGGTGCCGGGGCGAGCTTCGGGACATCGAGACCCTGGAGCAGCTCGCCCCGCCCATAGAGAATCCCGATGTGAGGTCCGTAGAACTTGTAAGCCGAGCAGGCGAGAAAGTCGCAATCGATCAGGCGGACGTCCACGAGGTTGTGGGGAGCGAAATGAACCGCATCCACAAAGCACAGCGCGCCCGCCGCGTGAGCGATCCTCGCGGCGCGCTGCACGTCACTGATCGTGCCGAGCGCGTTGGAGGCGGCGCCAATCGCAAGCAGTTTCGTTTTTGGAGTGAAGGCGCGTTGCAGATCATCCCAGTCCAGCTGCCCTGATGCGGCGTTCATCTTCACCATCCGGAGCCGAACGCCCCGTTCGCGTTCGATTGCCTGCCACGGAGCAACATTGGCATGGTGATCAAGCTCGGTGACGATCACTTCATCACCAGCGTTCCACCGCCTGCCAAGGGCCCGGGCGAGATGGAAAGTGAGCGTCGTCATGTTCGCCCCGAAAGCGATCTCCATCGGCGACGCATTTAGAAAATCCGCGAGCGCCTGGCGGGAACGGGCTATCGCCTCGTCCGTTTCGGCGCTCGTGGGATAATTCCAGTGAGTGTTCGCGTTATGATGGTAGAGATAATCATTCATCGACTCGACTACCGCGCGAGGTACCTGGGTACCGCCAGGCCCGTCGAAATAGGCGACCGAACGATCGTTTACCCGCCGGGAGAGCGCCGGAAAATGCGACCGGATCCCCTCAACATCTATAGCCATGGCGCCTTGGTGGGCTGATGGAAGGTTGTCTCACACTGCCCTCCAATCTACACCCCCAACGCTCGAACGCTAACGCGTCAATGGCGCCTTCACGCGGATCGTAGCATCCATCGTGTGAATGAGAAGCTCACCGGTAGCATTGTCGAAAGAGACATCCACCGACCCCAAGCCACGGACTTCCACATTGGTGGTTCCGACCATACCGGCGAATCGGAGGTGCTGCTCCTGGTTTGCCGGGGCAAGTTCGGCCAGCGCAAGCTCCTGTGTTCTCTGGTCCTCTCTGAGCCTCTCGCGGAGGCGCGCCAGTTCCGGGGTAAAGGTGCTTGAATCCTGAGCATGCAGGCGCTCGACCGATGCGACAAGATCTTCATACCGTGCACGAAGCGAAGCCGATTCAGCGGCATCAGGTCGCTCGACCGCTTTCACTGGAGCCTTGTGCGCCGTACCTCCACGGCGGTAGGTCCATTGCACGGTTTCACCCGGCTCAACCGATCCGAACCGCAACCCGCCTTCGCGGGAGAGCAGCGAAATTCCATCGATCTCGGTGAGTACATCCCCCCGACGGATGCCGGCCAGGTCCGCGGGACTGCCGGGATCGACCGAGTAGATAGCAGGGTACTCGGAAAACTCCCAGGAACGACTGCTTCGGCGGAGCTCATCCAGGTTTGCCCGGAGCTCATGAACCTCGGCGCTATTCTCAGATTTTTGAGACAGATGCCGCCGCAGCTCTCCCTCCGATCGCTCCATTTGCTCGCGGTTGACTGAACTGACTGAGCAGTTCTGGCAGTTGATCCCGAAACCAAACCATGCGCTCGGGAGAGGGGCCGGCAGTGCTTCCGGAGCTGGCCGGGCCAGTGGCGCCCTGCTCGCGACCGCCGGGACACGCGGCGTGGAAGAACGGGGGAGTGGCGCAGCCGCGACGGCAGGAGCAGATGGCGAGGAAGGAAGCGCCATCTGTGCCCGGTCACACAGCTCACCGGGGGTGATTTCCACCGGGATCTCTCGTCCACCGCGCCGCACCGTGATGGTGACGGACTCCCCTGCTTCCAGGTTGGCGATCCGGACTCCGCCGCTTCGGGTGGTAATGAGCAACCCATCAATGGCAACGAGGACATCGCCGGGGCGCAGCTTGCCTTCCGCCGGTCCTCCCGAAGTGAGCTTCTTCACCGTCGGCTCGGAACGGAAGCGCCAGAACGTGGACCCGGGATTCTGGTTGAACGTGCAGTCGCATGCAAATTCCTCGATGCCAATCGACCCCAGTGTCGACCAGCCAGATGAGCATTCTTCTCCGGCAACAGCTTGCTGCGCGTTGAGCACGCCCGCCAGCGTGACGGCCAGCCCCACGGTGAGAAAAACTGAGTTTCGCCTGATTTTGAGTGAGCTGGTCATGGGGACTCCAACGGTACGGAGTGGAAGAAGTGAGGGCCTGACGTAATCAGAACCAGATCACTCGATGGGTGCCATCGAACGTTGAATCAGCGCCCTCGCGATCGTGATCGAGCACCTGCAGGATGCGAATGACAACCGGATCATCAGGCGCCAGGCGCACGACCTCATTGGCCGCGGCGTAGAGCGCGGTGAGCGCGACTTCCCTGCCCTGCGCCACATAACGGCTGTCTGCCGAGTCTGGCATGTGTGAAAGGGCAGCGATCGCCCTGGCGTACGCTGACCCGGTGCGCTGGACCAGCATCGCCGCCTGCATGGCATTGTTCCGCTCCATCGCCGCAATGGTATTTGCTGTCTGCCGATTGGTGAGCCACTGCCCGGTAGCGATTCCGCCGAGGAACAGCACCGCGCTCGCGGCGATCATCGCCGCCACTAACGCCCGGGAGCGTCGCTGGCGGGAGGACAGTGCCAGCAACCCTTCGTTCCGGAGTGCGCGGATGGTGCGCTCCTCGAGCAGCTGTGAAGGCTCCCGCGCTCGAGGGAGTGACTCCAGCGCCGCCTGTTCTTCCCGGGTCAATTCTTCATCGTATGACATCGTCTGCTTCCTCCACTGGATTCAACAGCATCCGTAAGGATCTGCGGGCGCCGGACAGCTGGCTCTTCGATGTGCCTGGCGCGATGCCGAGCGCCGACCCGATCTCATCATGCGTCAGTCCTTCCAGATCGTGCAGCACCAGCACGGTGCGATACCCTTCCGGCAGCAGCGTGATCGCCCGCTCCAGATCAATCGTCTCTCCAGTTCTCGGAGAGGAGGACGGCTGATCATCGCGGACCGGCTCCTGCTCTGCTCGCCTGCGAATGCGGCGGAGCTGATCCCGGGCAACGTTGCAGGCGATCGCGGTCAGCCATGTGGGCAGCGCGGATTTCCAGCGAAACCCGGCCAGCTCGCGCACCGCGCGAATCCACGTCTCCTGAACTGCGTCTTCCGCGTCCATTTCGGACCCACCCAGCAGCCGCATCGCCGTCATGAGCAGCCGAGGCGTATAACGGCGGTAGAGCTCGCGAAAGGCGCGCTCATCCCCCGAATGGAGGATGCCATCGACCAGGTCGCGGTCGGGGACCAGGGCTGAACCAGCGGCGCGCGCGCTCATCTGTGGAGAGTTAGTCGAACCGGAGCGCTGAATGGTTGGGTGGAGCACTGGCTGAATGAAAAAGCCCTGATTCCGAAAGGAATCAGGGCCCGGAGTGGAGGCGCAGGGAATCGAACCCTGGTCCGAGTGAGTCTCCAAAACCACATCTACGTGCGTAGGCTCATCTTCTTGCTTCGTCTACCGGCCGGTGATGAACCGACCGTCCGGTAGATAAGCTCCTGAGTTCTCGCTCGCCGTGTCGGAGCACCACGGTTTGCCAGCCCGGATTTGCGATTCCAGAAGAGCGCACCAGGCGAGCTCTACTTCTGGAAGGTGCGTGAAGCGAGTCTAGCTCAGCTTACGCGGCCATTGCCAGTTCAGAATTGGCATTTGAATCTTTCCAAGCGGTTTAACCAGGAACCTTGGACCTGGGCACGCAGCGATTTCTTCATCAAACCCGTCGAAGCCGATCGCCCCCGTAGCACAATGGTAGTCGGAAAGCATTGAATCTTCAAGCTTTAGCAATCCGCGAGCGACCAGGGAAGGTCGAAGCCCCTCTCCATGAGATGGATAGTGATTGGGTGAGGCAACTCAAAGAAATGGAGAGAAGGCACTCAAAGATTCCAGTCCCCCGACCTTCCTGCCACAGCCACCTTGTTTCGTCCGCCATGCTTAGCCTGATAGAGGGCGGCATCCGCTTGGGCAGGAAGGTTCTGGCGGCTTCGACTGGTCTCTGGGCAGCCGGCCACCCCGAATGAGGCGGTCAGTGGCCACTGATGCTGCTGCCAGATCCAGAGCCGGTGACCGCTCAAAGAGTTCCGAATACGCTCAGCGATTTCAACGCCTCGCGCCACATCGGCGCCGGGCAGCCAGACCGCGAACTCCTCACCCCCCGTCCTCGCCGCTGTGTCGGTGGACCGGACATGATCCCGGAGGATCGCGGCGAAGTGAACGAGCGCAGCATCTCCAGCGGGATGGCCGAGAGCATCGTTGAGGTTCTTGAACTTGTCCAGGTCGGCATAGATCAGCGCCCCATGCTCAGTTCCCACCTTGTGCATCTCCTCCTCCAGGCCGCGCCGATTCTTGAGCCCGGTGAGAGGATCGGTCCTCGTCGTCTTTTCGAGCTCATGAACCGTGACCGCAGTCGCGATCGCGGTCTCGATGGATCGAATAGCAGACGACACATCGGCCAGCGCCTGGGCCGCAAGCTCACGGCCATGCGGCGGCCAGATGATCACAGCACCGAGACGGCGACCTTCCTCTCCAATCGGCACTACCTGCGATGCATTGGATCGCCGCCGATCGGTGATGGATGTGCCGATCGGGTCAAAAGGTGTGAGAAGCATCCCTTCTTCAGCGCGGGAGACTCGCCCTGCCGGGCTGTCGACATCCGCGGGTTTGAGCAGCAGGCGATGATCGCCCGAGGGAGAAACGGCAATGACCTGCGGGCCGCCATGCACATTTACGACAACTGCCACCGCCCCGCCGGCGAGCCGCTCGAGCTGAAGCGCCAGCCCGAGTCCCACGGCGGCGAGCGTCTGCACCGGTGATACCAATTCCCGGGTAGGCAGCAGCGCATGATGAAACACCAGCGCATTCGCCAGATCGCGCAGATCGTCGAGCGCGAGATCGGTCGCCACAGACGGCCCCGGCCGTATCAGCATCCCCGCGACCGCCGCCGGTCGAGAGACATAGAGCAGGGTTCCCTTCTCCATCCGCTCGACTCCCTCGTCCTCACTCCCAAGGTTCTTGATCAGCCGTCGCTCGAGCATTTCGAGATCGGCCGGCGTGATGACCGCGGTGTTCACCTGGCGCGTCGTGCTGGCACTCTCGATGGCTGCGCCTTCGATGGCCCAGATGGCCAGCGCATCGTGCGCTTGCCCCAGCCAGCGAATACCCGGCTCTGGCAGGAGTCGTGATCCAGGGTTCTCGGGTGCTGATGTCCACGAGGGATCGGCCTTGCGCCGCCCGAGAAAATATCCCAGCCACCCCGCTGCGAGCGCCGCGACCGGCCATAACACCCAGGAAAGCTCGATGGAGCCCGATTCTTGTAAAAGGATCATGTCGGGGGGCGTCGCAACCATCCGCGCCGGCGAAACCAGACAAAAATGACAGTGCTGACCGCCAGCATCATCGACATCACCACCGGATAGCCGATCCGCGAATGCAGCTCCGGCATGACATCGAAGTTCATCCCATATACACCCACAATGAATGTGAGCGGCAGGAAAAACGCGGAGAACACGGTCAGCACGCGCATGACCTCATTGGTTTTATGCGAAGCCATGGCGAGATGAATGCTCAGCAGATTGTTGACCTGGTCGAGCAGCTCATCCGCGTAGAAATGATAGCTCTCCGCATTCTCGGCCGCGTCCTGAAAGAGCGGCGCGTTGCGCTCGAAGCCCGGCGCCATCTTGTGCACCACCCCGACCGTCTGCCAGAGCAGGCGCTTGATCAGGTTAACCCGCCGCTTGAGAATATGAATCCGCTGGAGTGGCGGGTCCGCTTGCTTGGGATCAAACAGGTTGACCTCGAACTGCTCCGTGGTAGTCTCGGCCTCATCCAGGGGCTTCTCATATGAGGATACAACCGCATTGATCAGGTCGGTGATGATATAGGACAGTCGGACTTCCCGGGCCCGGGCCCGTTGAACGTGAGAATCCCTGAGCTGGCCGAGAAAAGGAAGATCTTTTCGATGAATTGTGATCAGGAACTTGTCACCGTAGAACGCCGCAATCTTCCGGGTGAGCTGCTGAATGGATTCTGCCGAGGGATCGCTCAGCTCATCATATGCCCGTGTAATAATGAACGAAGTCTCACCGATTCGCTCGTACTTGGGCAGGTGCTCCGGATCGAGGCAATCGAGGACGGAAGTTGCGTGTAATCCGTACTTGACGGCAATACCGTCCAGCTCCTCAGGCGTTGGGTTGACCACGTCGAGCCATATGAGGCCGGCTTTGGAAGTGAGGACGGTGCTGATCATCGGGCCGGGCTCATCGCACTGGTCGCTTCCTGAGGCGACCTGACAAGATCGCACCGGGGCTGGTTCACTGCTGCGAGCGCTGGGTGCTCAGAATACGATATGCCGCGACTGCCGCCCCAAATCCGTTGTCAATGTTCATCACGGTAACTCCGGCCGCACAACAGTTGAGCATTGCCAGCAGGGCGGCGATTCCGCCAAAGGACGCACCATAACCTACGCTGGTCGGCACCGCGATCACTGGCGCCTGCACCAGCCCGCCCACGACGCTCGGAAGCGCCCCCTCCATCCCGGCAACCACGATGAGAACGGCCGCCCGGCGAAGCGTCTCGTTGGCTTTGAGCAGACGGTGAATCCCCGCGACGCCGACATCCGTGAGCCGTTCTACCGCAAGCCCGCTTGCCTGCGCCACCTCGGCAGCCTCTTCGGCAACCGGCAGGTCACTGGTCCCCGCCGAGATGATCAGTAAGGGGCCGGTGAGTGGGGTCGCCCGGGGTTCGCCCTCCAGGACAATGGTTCTTGCGAGGGCATTCCAGCGCGCGTCGGGAAAACGGCGCTGGACTTCGACTGCCTGCTCGGGTGTCACGCGGGTTCCGAGAAACCCCCCGTTCGCCCGCTTGAGACCATCGCAGATAGCAATGACCTGCTCAACGGTTTTTCCCGAACAATAGATGACCTCAGGCAATCCCTGGCGGAGTGAGCGGTGGTGATCGACCTGGGCGAACGAAAGGTCTTCGGAGGGAAAGTTGGTGAGCCGCTCGAGCGCGCCGGTCGGCGCGAGATGCCCGCTGGCAACATCGGCGAGCAGGCTTTCCAACTGGGCGCGATTCACGCCACCTGCGCTGCGGGCTCGAGATACTCGAGAAAGATTGACTCGGCCTCTGCCATGGATTCGACCTGAAAGAGCCGCTCGCGAAGCGCGGACGCGCCGGGAAGTCCCCTGGTATACCAGCCGAGGTGTTTCCGGAACTCGAGCACCGTATGCCGGCTGTCCCCCTGAAGTCGAAGGGCAAGCCTGGCGTGATCCAGGGCCACGGCAAACCGGTCGAAGGCAGCGGGTGACGACGGTAATGGCAGGCCGCTGAGCAGTGCGCGCGCATCACGGAAGATCCACGGATTCCCGAATGCCCCGCGCCCGATCATCACGGCAGCGCAGCCCGTATGACGCCGCATCCGAAGCACGTCGGCCGGCGTGCGGATGTCGCCGTTTCCGATGACCGGAATGTCCAGCGCTTCGACAACCCGGGCAATCTCGTCCCAGTTCGCGTGGCCGGAGAACATCTGGGTTCTCGTCCGGGCATGCAGAGTAAAGGCCCTGGCCCCGGCGTCCTGCATTCGCAGCGCTATCCCAACGGGGTCTCGGCTGTCCTCGCTCCACCCGCTTCGCGTCTTGACCGTGACCGGAACGGGGGTCGCCGCGACGCAGCGACGAATGATCGTGTCCACCAGCGCGAGATCGCGGAGGCAGCCGGACCCCCCGTTACGCTGCACCACTTTCTTGACCGGGCAGCCGAAATTGATATCGATGAATTCAGGCTGATAGGTTTCGGTGACAATAGCTGCCGCGCGCTCCATGGCATCCGGATCGGCGCCATAGATCTGGACGCCAATCGGCCGCTCTACCGCCTCGAACTCTGCGCCTTCCAGAGTACGCCGAATGCCCCGCCGAATGGCCTCGGCTGAAAGAAATTCGGTCATCAGCACGTCGGCTCCGAGCCGGCGACAGATCTGACGGAAGGGCGCCTCCGACACCCCCGCCATGGGGGCGAGAATGAGCGGGCAGTCGGAGGTGGTTCGATAGGGCAAGTGCATGGGGAGAAAATACTTGGAGAGCTGGAGGGCGGCAATGGAGGGCTGCTGGTGCCGGGTAAGCACCACCAACGCATTTTCTGCCGCACCACGCTAAGATAGGGGGAGCGTAAACTGGCTCACCCACCCGAGCAGCAAGCGTGGCTTGATGCGACGTTACCTCTCACTCCTCCTGGCGACAATCTTCGTCGTACTCGGAGTCGTTGCGATGCCAGTCGTTTATTACCTCTGGGAGCTGCAGCAGCCCAGGGTCATTGCGACTGAGCTGGACCCGACGATGATCTACGCCCTCACCATCCCCGGCATCATCATCGAGCTTGAAAAAGAGAAAGACATACGGGCGCTCGACGGTACCGTCCTCGAGCTGAACGGGTCTGACCTCAATTTTCTCCTGCAAACCAGTTTTACCGAGGAAGACGTCGCCCGGAAGTCGCTGGAAGTTCACCGTTCCATCATCGACCATGTGCGGCAGGGCCCCCGCGATACCTTTTCGTTTTCAATATCGACCGCCGCGGAGCGGCCTATCATCCAGAAGAACCTGGTGAAGCTCTATCGCCGAAAAATGCTGGCCCGCCCGGAATGTTCGATGGGGCAATTCCTCGGAATCGCGTGGAACGGGGTGCGCAAGATTTTTGGAGTGAAAGCGCCCTCGGAAGAGGAACAGCTGCGGAAACTGCCCCACTGTCGCCCTCCGAAGAAGGTCCAGGATGCCGTCATGGCCGCGGTCGTCAAGCGCCTCGAAAAGGCGCGGGCGGGCGGCTCCGACTCGGTTCGCGTCATCCCTAAATTCGAACCGGAGGGACACCGTTTTGTCCGCCGGAGTCTCGAGCTCGGCCAGACCGGAACACTCTTCCTCCCCATATTTCCCACCATTCTGGCGCTGATTGGCGTCCTGTCCTGGCGCGACCCCAGAGCACTCTTCGCCCGGCTGGCGACCCCTATCCTGATTACCGGTCTCCTGCTTCTACTGATCAACGGCACCCTGTATTTCTTTGCCCCGGATGTTGATATCTTCGCCACGATTCAGAAACTGGATCCGGATTTTACGATGTCCGAGAGCACCGCCCAGTGGCTGCATGTGGTGTTCTATGTAGTTCAGGTGGTCTCACGCGTGGTAACCCGGAAGCTGGCTATGCTTGGATCCTTCCTTATCCTCGCGGGCCTGGTGCTGGTCCGGGTGCATCAACACTTTCCCAGCCCGGCAGCCGAGCCGCAAATTGACTTGCCTTCTGAACGCGCATTAGCTTCCCCCGCTCAAGCGCTCTGAATCATCGCCGCTCTCGCCGACAGGATCCGATGAAGCTCCGCGAACTGTTCACCGACGACGCGATCGACCTGTCCCTCAAGAGCACCACCAAAGACGCCATCCTTCTGGAAATGATCGAGCTGCTCCGC
>JBDTQP010000076.1:0-12907 GCA_039932125.1 Gemmatimonadota bacterium | reverse complement strand
CACCGCTGTGGCTGGGTGCAGGACAGGTTCGGTCTCACCTGGCAGATCATTCCGACTGCGCTTGGCAAAATGCTGGGAGACAAGGACAGAGCCCGCGCGAATCGCGTGATGAGCGCGATGATGCAGATGGACAAGATCGACATCACCCGACTGCAGAACGCGTACGACAACGCCTGAGCCTGCTGCGCAACAGGGCTGGACCGCCAACCAACCGGCCAGCCGCTGCAAGGTTGTGGATTCTGAGTCTCATTGCGGAAGGTCTACACGCCGATGCGGCGGGAACCAGACTCCGCCGCGGCCTCTCTATTGCATTCATTCCGGCCGTTGGGTATGGTAAAGCCGTTCGTATCCCACTCATCAGATATCGTTTCGTTCTCTACCTATGCCGGGGAGGTCTTGTGCCTAGAGGTCACTGGTTTGTTCGGTCTATGCTGTTGGGTGCCGGAATCGTCGCGCTCTGCGGCGTCGTCACGCCGGCCGCGGCCCAGGGCATCACCTTCACGCCGTATGTCGGAAGCTTCTATGGACTGAGCAAGTTCTTCGACAGCGATGTAGACCTCGCCAACTTTGGCGGAACCGGCACGGCGCGGTTCACCATGCAGCAGACCAATACGGCCATGTTCGGAGCTCGACTTTCGCTACCGGTCGGCGCCACCCTTTCCGTCGAAGGCGCGGTCGGTTACCTGAGCAGTGAGGTGCGGTTCACTGGTAAGGACGCACTCGGCCAGGGCCTGGACCTCGCGACCAATCAGACTGGGAATATTGTCGTAGGGAGTCTTCGCGGCGTCCTTCGGCCCCGGCGGAGCAATCTTCAGCTGATTGGTGGATTGGCGGCAGTCCACCTGGGTGGAGATGCGTGGAATTTCCCTACCAACGAGAAGCTTACCAATATTGGCGGTGTCATTGGTTTTGGACTTCGGACGGCGGTTACCCCGAAGTTCGCACTCAACATCACGGCGGAGGGCTACATCTACGGATTCGATCCCGATAAGTCGGACGATACCGCAAACGGTTTCTTCAAGAACAAGACGCAGAGCAATTTCGTGGTCTCGATCGGCATCCCGATCGGCCTGTCGCACTAGCTGGATGAGGGTCCCATTCGAAGAACGAGGGATTGAGCACTTCGCTCAATCCCTCGTCTCTCTTTCAACTCCCGGAACCGAGTACGGATGTGGGCGCCGGTTTCGCGATCAGGCTTCCATCTCCCAGCTGACCTCGCGCGTTCTCTCCCCAGCAGAAGGCTTCCGTAGCCGTTGCCGCACAGGTGTGCGCGCCTCCCGCAGAAATCGAGAGAAAGCCATCACCGGGGAGTCGCACCGGTCTCGCGCGATTACCCCTGGTGCCGTCACCGAGCTGTCCTTTGCCATTGGCTCCCCAGCAGAGAATCGACCCGCCAGATGTCCGTCCACAGGTGTGCGAGGCGCCAAGACTCAGCTCCTCGAAGGTGACCGACGTCGCGACTTCGACCGGTCGTGTGCGGTCGGAGTTGCTGCCATCTCCCACCTGCGCCGCTCTATTATCGCCCCAGCAGTACGCCTTGCCTTGAGCGGTGAGAGCGCAGGTGTGGCTCCCGCCGGCATAAATCCTGGAGAACCTGACCTGCGCATCGATTTCTATAGGCGCTTTTTCGGTGCTCAGTTGACCATACCCTAATTGTCCGGAGAACCCATCACCCCAGCAGTAGGTCTTTCCGGAAGTAGCAATACCACAGGTGTGAGAGCCACCCACGCTCAGATCGGTGAAGGTGAGATCGGGCACCGGGACCGGCCGCGTGCGACCGCTCGATGTGCCATCTCCAAGCTGACCACTGCCATTGTCTCCCCAGCAATAGGCCTTGCCGCTCCCCGTGAGCGCGCAGGTATGCTTGCCACCCGCGCGAATCAATCGGAATGCGATGCCACCAGCGACGGCAACCGGGCTGGTGCGCGTGTTGTTCGTCGTACCATCACCAATCTGCCCCTTGGTATTGGTGCCCCAGCAGTACGCCTCTCCTCCCGCGGTTAGTCCGCATGCGTGCGCCGTGCCGGCACTGAGGCGATTGAACCGCGCATCGGCAGCGAGCACCGTGGGCTGTGCATTTCCGGCGCCCCAGCACGCGAGTGTTCCTCCCGAGAGAAGGCCGCAGCTGAAGGCACCGCCCGCGACGATCGAACCTCGGGGCACGGTGTTCGACGAACCCGTGTTCGAAGGTGGAGGGGTCACCACGTTGGGAACGTCGCCGGCCGTGACAGTTACCGCGCCACTGCCGGTCTTTCCGTCGCTGGTGGCGGTGATAGTCGTCGTACCGGGATTTCCTCCCGTCACCAGTCCCGATCGAGAGACGGTAGCGACAGCAGCATTGGAGGAGTTCCAGGTGATCGGGCGTTCCATCGCCGCGCCGCGGGCATCCTGCGGAGTCGCCGAGAGCTGGACCGTTCCACCCGAAACAATGCTCGTGGTAGGGGGAACAAGCATCACCGTGGCAACGACTGCTGCGGGCCTGGGAACGCTAATCGAAGCGCTGATCGTCTTGCCTTCACTGGCAGCGGTGATGCGAGCGTTCCCCTGCCCCACTGCATTCACCAATCCACTCGCCGTTACCGTGGCGACCTGCTGATTGCTGGAGCTCCAGCTTACGGCGCGATCTCCGAGCGGACTGCCTCGTGCATCCCGCACTGCCGCTGCGAGCTGGAATGATTCACCGACGGGAAGACTGCCCGGTGGCTGATTGACGAGCACCAGCGATCCCACTGCGGTTCTTGACACCGTCACCCTGGTACTCGCCTGCTTTCCATCGCTCGATGCCGTGATGGTCGCCGTGCCGGCGCCCGCGGCGGTGACGAGGCCGGTTGGCGAAACTGTCGCGATGGCGATATCAGTCGAAGACCACTCCGGTGTGCGATCGCGCATGATAGCGCCACGCGCATCCTTGAGATCGGCCTGCAGCTGCAGCTTGTCCCCGACGGTCAGGTCGCCACCATTCGGAGCGATCGTCACGGTTCCCACATCAACCCGGGTCAGCACGACGGTCACCGTGGCAGTGCCTGATTTTCCGTCGACGGTGGCAGTCATCGTCGTCGACCCCGTGGCGGACGCTTTGACATTTCCATCAGCGGCTACGGTCGCCACCGGGGGATTGCTCGACGTCCACGTCACCGTGCGACCATCGAGCACGTTGCCCTTCGCATCGCGCGCCTGGGCAGAAAGCCGAACGGTGCCAGCCACCTCGAGCGAGCTTCGCGACGGTGTAACCTGGACAGCGGCCACCGCCGCGGGTGCCACGGTAATCGAGACCATGGCTGACTTGCCTTCACTTGTCGCGGTAAGCGTGGCCGTGCCTTCACCCTTCGCCAGGATCTGTCCTGCGGGTGTGACCGACACGATGGATGGATTGCTGGAGGTCCATGAGACCGGCCTCCCCGGGAGAAGCGCTCCACCGGCATCTTTGACTTCCGTCGTTGCCTGCACCAGGTCGCTCGTCGTCATCCTCTGTGGAAGGCTGCCGAGGATGATGCTACTCACCGCGACGTGGTCGGTGGCGATGGCTCCCTGCACCGTCAACACCGCGCTCGCCTGAAGCTCACCCGCATGTCCCAGGATGGTGGCAGTCCCCCCACTCACGCCTCGGATCCAGTCACCCGAAACCACAGCCACCGACGGATTGTCGGACGACCAGGTGATAGCGCGTGGATCGGATATTTCGGTGTTGGCCGAATCGCGGAACACCGCGGACATCTGGACGGAGTCGCCAGCCTTGATCGTCGGAGATGATGGTGAGGTTGCGATGGACACGGCGACACCGGCGGGCTTTCCGGTCGTGTGCGACCTGAAATACCAGAGTCCCGCCGCGATAGCCAGGACAACGAAAACACCGATGACGAGAGGTATCCTGGATTTTTTCTCTGCTGGCTCCCGCGGTGGCGCCGGCCGGGCCGGCTCGACCGCTGGAGCTTCGACCGTTATCGCCGCCATCATATGGGTTGGCGCCTCGCGAGGAACGACCGGAGCCTCCGATTTCTTCGTCTGTGCCTTTTCCGCGGGGGAGAGCGGCGGTGCTACCGCGGCAACCACTGGCGGCGCCGCAACTCGAACATCCGCTGTAGCCTTCTTGCCATCGACCGTTGCCGTAATGATGCTGGTACCGGGGCCGACTGCGGTGACCATCCCCGTCCCGGAGACGGTGGCGACGGCGGGCTTGCTCGAGCTCCACACGATGGGTCGGTTAACAACCTTGCCCCGGGCATCCTGAGCCTGCGCCACGAGCTGCGTGGTCTCGCCCGCCCTGGATCCAACATTGGCCGGTGATACGGCAACTGACGCGATCGGAGCCGGCACCACTGCGACCCGAAGCACTTCGGTCTGCTGTTCTGCTGCAACCTTGATCTCCGCAGTGCCTTCCTGGAGACCGGTGATCTCACCAGCCGGCGTCATCGCCAGAATTGAGGAGTCGCTGGAGTGCCATGTCATCGGCCGGTCCAGGCGCTGCCCTGTTTCGTCGAGCGCAGCAGCAGAGAGTTTCCGGGTCTCGCCGATCTCGATCGACCTGGGAGAAGCATCCAGGACGATCCGGGCGACCACCACGGGTGAAACACTCACCTTGACGACTGCGGTTTTCCCTGCACAGGTCGCGGTGACCTCGGTGGACCCGGCGCCGGTGGCGGTGATCAGACCGTTTTCTGAAACAGTCGCGATGGCCGGCCGAGGAGAGGCCCAGGCCAGCGTGCCTCCGGCAATCGCATTTCCTCGGCGATCGAGGAGTGAGACTTCAACCAAGACCGATTTTCCAACGGGAAGTGCCACGCTGTCGAGATTCAGCTTGAGAGTGGCAATCGCGGCTGCTACCACCGTGATGGTGGCAGTTCCGCTCCTCCCCTCACAGGTTGCGGTGATCTTCGCTATCCCTGGAACTGATCCGGCGACGAGGCCCTCGGCCGAAACCGACGCCAGGGCGGGTGCGCTCGACGCCCAGGTGATAGCGCGGCCGGTGATCGCTCTTCCCTGCGCGTCACGCACGGTCGCACTCATTTGGGTGGTATCGCCGGCTTCCAGGTTGGCCGTCGCCGGGGCCAGTACAAGGGCGGCGGCAGAAGCGGGTGCAATCGCGAGCTGGCAGCTGCCGCTCTGGCCTTCACAACTCCCGGTAATCGCGACCTCTCCTGGAGCGTGCGCACTGACAAGGCCCGAGGATGAAACGCTGGCCAACACCGGGTTGGCACTGCTCCACTGCACGGTGCGGCCGGCGATCGTATCGCCTTTCGTATTCTGCACCAGCACCGACAACTGCAGCGTGTCGCCGGCCGCGAGATTCACACTCCGTGGCGAGACGGCGACAGAACCCACTCCGGCGATGACTTCGGTGGCCTGCCGGTTCGAGCCGCGGGTGGGAGGCACCAGGCTCGTCGGGGTCTTCATCTCGTCCAGCAGACGCTGATTCAAGCTGGACTGGGCGAGACCAACCATGCGGAGCCGGACTGGATCATCATGCGCAAGGGGAGTAGTTCCGAGCGCTCCCATGGCGTCTTCGATGCTGGACCAGCGCTTGTCCGGTTGTTTCTCCATCATCTGGAGGACGGCGGCCTCAAGCTCGGCGGGACACTCGGCGCGCAAGGTGCGAAGCGGCTGCGGCGGATCATTGAAATGCTGCCACATGATGGCCATGGCCGTATCCGCGACGAACGGCTGCTTCCCGGTGATCATCTCGTAGGCGACGACCCCCAGCGAATACTGATCCGATCGCCCGGTCACTTCCTTTGCGGCACACTGCTCGGGACTCATGTACGACGGCGTGCCCACCGCCACACCCGTCATCGTGAGGCCCTGCGTCTCGGCGACCTTGGCAATGCCGAAATCAGTCACGACAGCCCAGCCTTCATCGTCGATCATGATGTTGGCCGGCTTGATGTCTCGATGGATGATACCGCGACGATGCGCGTATCCGAGCGCGCTGCCAACCTGCGAGAGGATGGCGCGTACCATGGGGATCGGCAGAGGCCCTACTTCGCGGATGATATCGTCGAGCGGGCGCCCCGCGACGAACTTCATGACGAAGTAGAGAACCCGGCCCGACTCCTTGACCGCGAATATCGGAATGATATGGGGATGACTGAGCGATGCGGCGGTGCGCGCTTCTCTGCGAAATCGTTCGGCCATGCCCTCGCCGAACATCAGCTGCGGCGCCATGACCTTGATGGCGACTTTTCGGTCGAGAGAAATTTCGTGCGCCAGGTAAACCGTCGCCATACCGCCCCGCCCCAGCTCGGCGAGAATCTCATATTCTCCCAGCGTGGCGCGGCGAAGAATTTCGATCCCAGCCTCTTCCGGTGGCACCGAGGGAAGACGCGCCGTCGCGACCATGCCCTGTTCGCCGGAGACATCCGACCCACACCGGGTGCAGAAGCGCGCACCTGGGGTGATGGGTTGTCCGCAGCGGGCACAGGCCGGAGCGTTCATGGGATACGGGAAGGAGGTAACCGAAAGGTCAGCAAAGGATCACCCGGCGCAACCGGGAGTGGGTCAGGTTCAAGGACAGCGATGAACATGATACGTCGCACGCCCACGGTGTGGGCGCAGGATCGGTGCCGATACTTTTTCGGGTGAATACGATCCCGAGTTGGCTACGGAAACCCATAAGAGAGCATAGCTTAGGCTTCTCTTTCGCGCCAGTAGTTTTCAGCCGGAGAAGGCGCTGCAGCGGCAGATTGCACAGCTCGAACTAGTTGAAGCCCGCTTCGGTCGTGGCGTCGAGAAGAAAACGCGGGATGGAAGCGCTGAAAGTGGTCGCATTCGCCCTGGTGAAGTGATACTCGCCTTCCATGTGACCATTGGGAGATTTCAGCACGCAAAAACTCTGATACTCGTGCACTCCCCCCGGCTCCAGCAGCGGCTGCTTTCCGACAACCCCTTCACCCTCGACCTCAGCATCCTCCCCGATCGAATCGTGAATCTTCCAGTGCCGGCGGAGCAGCTGGGCCGTCTCGACACCCACATTCTCGATTCGAACGAAGTAGGCGAACACGAAGCGCTGCGAACCTGGATCAGATTGGTCGCCGAGGAAGAGCGGATGAACGGTGATCCGGATCCCCTGGGTTTCTCGATAGAAAAACGGTGCTCGCATACCTCACCTTCAGTGTATGATCGTCCTTACGTCTTGAGTGGGCGCAGCAGCACAGGCACGACCGCCCGGTTCATGACGTTGTCGCTTTCTTTTTTTCACGGTGCTCTGCGACCTGGATCGCTGAAATACATACGGCCAGCCATACAATCGCAGCGGAGTATCCGGCTACGACGTCGCTGAAATAGTGCACCCCGAGGTAAATCCGGCTGATCCCGATGAGCAGCACCAGCAGCAGAAGCATGATGGCAACCATCTGGGCCGGACGCCGGGGAAGGAACCGGGCGGCGAGATACGCCAGCATGCCGTACGTTACCAGCGAGCCCATCGCGTGGCCGCTCGGAAAACTCCAGCCGCCGATGGTTGAGTATTCCGGCCGGACCCGGTGAAAACTCGCCTTGAGAACCATGTTGAGAACTCCCGATCCCATCAGTGTGACCAGCCACCCGATCGCCACGATTCTCTTGTGAAATAGTAACAGCGCGACGGCTACTGCCACGCCGATCCCGCTTAGCACCATGCCGCTGCCGAGCAGTGTCATGGAACGCAGGAAAGCAAGCTGCTGCTGGGTCACGGTGTTCTGGAGCGCCGTCGCCAGTTCGTGATCGAATGCGACCAGGCGGGAGACCTCCAGGACATCCTCGGCAAGTGCCAGGAACAGGAGCAACGCCGCACTGAGGACCAGGCCGGTCACGAGGTAGAGCTCGAGAAAACCGGTGGTCGTAAGGCGCTTGCGAGTGAAGGTTCCGGAGAGTCGGGGGAAACGGTGTTCAAGCCAGCGCAGCGGGGGGCGCTTCTGGATCCAGGTGATTACATGGGAGACACCGTTCCAGATGGTGTCCCGGCGCAGCCACGCAAATCGAGCCAGGAACATGATCGCGCTGCCCAGCAGCAGCGCAAAGATGAGAAGACCAAAGAGAAGTGCCGGAGCGTGGCGGCCGATGAAGTTGACGAGAGGCACAGCTGGGCTATCTGGCTAGGGCGTGACGCGGGAGAGTCGCAGCGTGGCTTTGTAGTCTGTCCCATCGCCTTCGACAGGATGATCGCTGAGCGCAATCAGTCGGAGCATGTACCCGCGAACTTCCTGCGACTGGGGATTCACCAGCGTGTTCAGGGAAATATTCTCCGGCTTTCCTGCACCCACGGTGACCTCCAGCGAGGTACGGGCATTGCCCGCCCAGACACATACCACCCCGCGCGCGCACCGGGAATCTTCATCCACGCGAAGAAAACTGATGGTGAGTGGGGAATTTTCCAGTCTCGCGGTCTGACCTGCCCCGAGCACGAACTCGCGGTCAATGAGAACAACACTGCTTGGATGATGGGAAGCGGCAGAACTCGACGGCGATGCTGGTCCGCATGCCGCGATGAGGAGAATACCGGGGACGAGTCTATGCAGGGTCATGGGGCGTTCCCGGTGAAAGAGTGCCGCCAGAGGCGCGCGCCATTCGCCGGGCCGGGTATTCCTGCAAGAAAAGCCCTGACGGGGGTGTCAGGGCAGAGCGTCAGCCGTTGAAGTCCGAACCGGCTCCCGCCGTGCTGCCTTCGGTTTCATGGGTGCTGCCGAGCAGGCTCTTCCAGCTCACTTCGCTCCCTTTGCGATGACCCTTCTGGGTGATCTTCAAACCTTCAGGAGAGATGGCGATCATGTAGGCCTGTCCGTCAATCTCCAGCTCACGCTTAATGGTCTTGTCCAGTTTCGTTGCCATTGGTGTGCCTTTCCATCATCGGAGGGTTCGTCCTCGGTCCCGCGAAACAACAACAACTAAACCTTATCGGCATCTCCCGGCAACCCGGGGCGCGATCAGCACAGCCGGCGAGGCGTCGTGATGACACGCCGGCCTGGTGCGAGACGCGTCGCCTCCCACAAGTCTCTCGAGAGCAAAGTTGGCGACATGGGAAGTCGCCGGCGGGAGAGACGCCCGGCAGATACCGCCGCGGTCCCGCGATCTCTGGATCAGGCGGCATTGCCATTTTTCTCGAGGGCAATGACTTCGCGCTCGAAGTTGCGCCTGGGATAGATCCATGCAAGCAACGGCGTCGTCATGAAGGTGGTGACCAGGGCCATGATCACCATCATGGAAAAGAGCGCCGGAGAAATCACGCCGATGTCGAGCCCGATGTTGAGCACGACAAGCTGAATCAGTCCGCGCGTGTTCATCAGGATGCCGATCGCGCCGGATTCCCGCCAGCTCAAACCGGTGAACCGCGCCGCGATCATGGAACCGCCGAGCTTTCCCGCAATGGCGACTACGATGATCAGACCGCAGTAGAGCCACATCTGGGCGCCATTGGCAACACCTATGGTCATACGCAAACCGGTGAACGCAAAAAAGATCGGAAGAAACAAGACGACAACCAGATCTTCTGTCCGCTCCGTCAGCGCTTTCACAAATGGCGGGTCGCGGGGCATGATCGCGCCGAGGAGGAACGCGCCGAACAGCGCGTGGATCCCGAGGTACTCCGTGACATAGGCAGACGCGAACACCAGCAGGAGAATGAGCGCAAGCAGGTTCTGCGTCATCCGTCCCCGGGAGTGGAACACCCGTTCGAGCCACCCCAGTGCGGGACGCATGACGAACCACATGAAGGAGGCGAAGGCGGCCGAGCCGGCGACCGTTACCCACAATGGAAACGCCTGGTCGCTCGAGCGGACCAGGAGGACTACCGCGGCAAGAATGCACCACGCGGTGACGTCATCAACCGCGGCGCATGCGATGGCCAGCACGCCGACCGGATGCCGCATCAGCCCACGCTCAAGAAGGATTCGCGCGAGCACCGGGAATGCCGTAATACTCATGGCAATCCCGAGGAAAAGGGCAAAACCCGTGAAGCTGACGCTCGCATCCGAAAGACGAGGGTAGAGATAGAGTGCGAGAAAGCTTCCCAGGAAAAAAGGGAAGACGATACTCGAGTGGCTGATGACGACGGCGGTATGCCCCCGGCCCCGCATGAGCCTGGGATTGATCTCAAGCCCGACGACGAACATGAACGCCAGGACTCCAATCTGGCTCAGGGCATTGAGAAAACCGAGGCTTTCGGGCGGAAACAGGCGCGCGCTTACATGCGGAGCGAGCCACCCGAGCAACGATGGCCCGATCAGAATGCCGGCTACCATTTCGCCCACCACCTGTGGCTGGTGAATTCGCCGGAAGATGAAACCGACGCCGCGCGCCATGATCAGGATGACCACAATCTGAAGAATCAGCGTTGGCAGATGGGGCATTAATGGGCCCGAGCCGCAGCGGCAGAATGGGTCCGGCGTCCGGTGAACCCGGCAGTCGTCCCATCTTTACACGGAAGGCCCGAGATTGTGCCCTTGATCTCGTGCATGCTCGTGTCCGGACCGAGCGAGCCGCGGACGCGAAGATCGCCGTCAGAGACCTGAATGACCGGGCCGTCCACACTGCCGATCAGCGGTCGGGCGCGGGCGTTCAGATGAACGATCAGCTCGGGGCCGGATTGAGCCACCGTCATGACGAGGGTATCCGGGAATGGCATGCCCCGACAGGAACTATCCTGGACAGCAGCCAGCCGCCAGATTCCCCCGACCGAAATGGGAGGCACAATGCGCCCACCAGCCTTCACAATCATCGACACCCCAAGAATGGGGAGGCCGACAAGCACGAGGTAGAGCAGCATTACCTTCATTGCATCACTCCCCGGCGCCAGGATCGGCCATCGTACGGCGTAATCCAATGAAGGCCCAAGAGATAACACTTCTGTTGATGGGTTGCAAACTCGTGTCAATCTGTTGATTTTAAACAACTTCCAACACAGACATAATCTTTTACATCAGCACAAGAGAGCTCGCCTTAGAGCTCTCTCAGTTCATGCAACGGGGCAGCCATGACAGTTCGTCTGCCCCACCCTGTTTGACTCGAGGGATATTCTCTACCACAGCTCTAACTAGTACTCGAGACTAATGGCGCCATGTCCCGGGTTGCCCGTGTCGATCGCCGGAGGCGGGAAACCCTGAAGCCGGCAATGCCGAGCCACACCAGCGCTACGATCATGAACAGGTACTTGGCCAGGGCGCGAACGGACGACATGTCGAACGCTCTTCGTTCGTCCGGGTTGATGCTGTTGCGAAGCTGGACGACGTCCAGCGCATACATCACCAGCAGAACAACCAGCGTGATCGTGGCGAGAAGATTGACGACCGCCACGAACCGCTGCATCAGCCGATCCTCAGAGAATGTCGCCACGAGGCAGACGAGCACCATGCCAAGCAGCGGGGTCAGGAGAAAACCGGAGAGGAGGGCGACGGTCGCGAACCTCCAGCGCATGTCGTATGGCTGGAGCGGAAGTACGCTGGTAACAAAATCCAGCAACGGAATGAGGATCAGGCCGAAAGCGATCAGGTAGAGGGGCCAGCGCAGGCGCGCCAGCGTTTCCGAAGGTTGCAGGTCCATGATCGTCTGGTCTGGGGAAGCGGCGCTCGGGCCTTCGGCCGCGGTGCTTGAGTATACCTATCGAAGGAAGCTCGGCGCTACTGCCGGCCGTCCCGGTTCCGCTGCACAAAGAAGGCGATCCCGAAAGATCGCCTTCTCTGTTAAGTGGCGGTCGTCACGCTGAGCATACCCCAACGGCACGCAGGGCGCCGCCCGGCCGTGCTCAGGTGACAACCATGTGCGCTATGCCAGGCGTTTGTATCCCACGAGCAGGATGCCGACAAGTCCAGTGCCCAGGAGGAGAATCGTGGCCGGTTCCGGGGTGACCACAATGAACTCCTGCACTCCTCCCGTGCGGATTCCGTTCAGTCCGCGGGCGCCCATGTTCACATCGCTCAGGATCTGGAATTTGTCGTAGAACTTGTCGTCCGTATTCGTCAGATAAAAGGTCTGAGCGGCCGCGAGCCAGGTAGAGGACGGCGTGTAGTTGGGTGCGCCGGGTGACATCAGGTGCCAGATGGTCGCGTGAATGTCGCCCCATTGCGTGGCCGGTGTCGACGCGAATTGTGTGGTAAGCCATGCTGCTTCGCGATAGCGCTCGAGGGCATCAGTCACGCCGCCGAACCGGGTGTGATTCAGGTCGGTATTTCCAAACCCGAGGTTGGTCTGGTGCGCGGTCCAATTTCCTCCGATATACGAATGATTGAGGAAATCGACACAATAGAGATCGACCGTGGGGGATCCCGGCGCGGAGCCAAGCTGGCCCGCGTAGGGCCCAACGTAGACGCCAAATTTTACGTTGTTTCCTGCGCCCGTCAGTTTGACGTGCGTCTGGGCGGACACGGTGCTGGCGGCGAGAAGCATGGCGCCGGCCAGGAGCAGACTCCTGATCGATTTCATATGATACGCTAGTGAAGGTGAGCGATCGCCTGATTGGGAGCGCACCCTACCCAAAGCAACCGCTGTACCACTATGGAGCACTGTCAGATTGTGTGACGATGTTTCCTACTCGTGTGCCGCCAAGCTGGCGCGCCGCGACCACTTGCATTGCTGCTGCAATTCCTTGCCCTTCCAGGCAACCATCAGCGCATGCGTTCCCGGCTCCCCGATCCTGATCGCAACGAAGCATCGCCTGTGGCTTCGGCGTCACAGATTCCAGCAAAACCGGCTTCAGAAAACCGCTACTGCTCCCGATATATCTATCGTGGGACAGCCTGGCTCCCCCCTGAGCCGGCTCCTTTTCGAGGTAAGAAATGGGCAGGCCGCCGATACACAGCACTCATCAGGACCCGAGCTCACGGATTTCATGCGCTGGGGAGACGGTCATGATTGTCGATGATGAAGCGAGCCTTCGTCGCACGAGCCGGCGAGCGCTCGAGCGGCAGGGTTATGTCGTGCTCGAGGCCAGGAGCGCTGAAGATGC